>SBFV01000041.1 GCA_006227775.1 Gammaproteobacteria bacterium
CCCTTGCGCCACCGTCCCCCGCCGCACAGGAGGCAGGCCCTCATGTCCAATGGAACTCCCGCCGCCCTTCACCTTCCCGAGCCGCTCCTGCGCATCGTCGAGGCCCGTCACCACGACCCCTTCGACGTCCTGGGCCGGCACGTCGCCAATGGCGTCTGCACCTTGCGGCTCTTACTGCCCAAGGCCCGGCGGGTGTCGGTGGCCGGCACCAACCTGGAAGTGCCGCGAATCGAAGGCACCGACCTCTTCGTCTGGGAAGGTGACCCCGCTCGGGTACCCCCTGGCTACCGCATCGACTGGACCGATGCCCAAGGGCAGATCCATCGCCTCGCCGATCCCTATGCCTTCCCCCCCCAGTTGGAGGACTTCGACCTGCACCTCTTCGGCGAGGGCCGCCATTGGCACGCCTACCGCTTCCTTGGCGCCCACCCCAGGACGGTGGCGGGTGTAGCCGGCATGCTTTTCGCCGTTTGGGCCCCCAACGCCCAGCGGGTGAGCGTGGTCGGGGATTTCAACGCCTGGGACGGCCGCGTCCACCCCATGCGGGCACGGGGGGGCACGGGGGTTTGGGAACTCTTCCTCCCGGGGGTAGGGCCGGCTGAGCTGTACAAGTTCGAGGTCCGCGACCAGTTCGGCCATGCCCACGTCAAGATCGATCCCTACGCCTTCGCCTTCCAGACCCGGCCGGAGACGGCCTGCATCACCCAGCCCGACCCCGACTACCCCTGGGGTGACGCCGCTTGGCTGGCGGAACGTGCTCAGTCGGACTGGGCCCACCAGCCCATGTCGGTCTACGAGGTCCACCTGGGCTCCTGGCAACGCAGCGCGGACGGCGAATTCCTCGATTACCGGGAGATCGCCCGGCGCCTGGCGGACTATGTCCAGGAAGCGGGTTTCACTCACGTCGAGCTTCTGCCGGTCACTGAACACCCCCTGGACGCCTCCTGGGGCTACCAGACCACGGGCTATTTTGCGCCTACCAGCCGCTTCGGTGCGCCGGACGACTTCCGCTGGTTCGTCGATCACCTGCACCAGCGGGGCATCGGCGTGATCCTCGACTGGGTACCGGCCCACTTCCCCCGCGACGCCTTCGCCCTGGCCCGCTACGACGGCTCGGCCCTTTACGAACACGAGGACCCGCGCCTGGGCGAGCACAAGGATTGGGGGACCCTGATCTTCAACTACGGGCGGCACGAAGTGAAGAACTTCCTGCTCTCCAGCGCCCTCTTCTGGCTGGAGGAGTTCCACCTGGACGGCCTGCGGGTCGACGCCGTGGCCTCCATGCTCTATCTGGACTATTCCCGCAACGCCGGCGAGTGGATCCCCAACAAATACGGTGGCAACGAGAACCTGGAGGCGGTGGACTTTCTCCGCCAACTCAACGAGGTCACCCACGGCCAGCATCCGGGCACCCTGATGATCGCGGAGGAATCCACCGCCTGGCCGGCGGTATCACGGCCGACTTTCGCTGGCGGCCTGGGCTTCAGCATGAAGTGGAACATGGGCTGGATGCACGACACCCTGGCCTACTTCTCCAAGGACCCGATCTACCGGCATTATCACCACGACATGCTGACCTTCGGGCTGCTCTACGCCTTCACCGAGAATTTCGTCCTGCCCTTCTCCCACGACGAGGTGGTCCACGGCAAGAAGTCCATCCTCGACCGCATGCCCGGGGATGGCTGGCGCAAATTCGCCGGGCTGCGCCTGCTCTATGCCTTCATGTTCAGCTACCCGGGCAAGAAACTCCTGTTCCAGGGCTGTGAGTTTGGCCAGGGGCGGGAATGGGACTTCGCCGCCGAGTTGGACTGGTACCTGCTGGAGCGGGAGCCCCACCAGGGGGTGCAACGGCTGGTGGCGGACCTCAACCGCCTCTACCGCACCCAACGCGCCCTCTACGACCTGGATTTCCAGGACAACGGCTTCGAATGGATCGACTGCCACGACGCCTCCCAGTCCGTGCTGAGTTTCCTGCGCAAGGACCGGGACGGTCTGGCCAAGGTAGCGGCCGTGTTCAATTTCACCCCCGTACCTAGACCCGGCTACCGCCTGGGGGTGCCCGAAGCCGGTTTCTATCGGGAGGTGCTGAATTCGGACGCCGAGATCTACGGCGGCAGTTCCTTTGGGGAGCGCAAGGGGGGGGCCTCCGAACCCATCGAATGGATGGGCAGGCCCCAATCGATTCTCCTCGACCTACCGCCGCTGGCGGGGGTCATCTTCGTCCTTGACCGCTATCCCGATGCCCTGGAGCCGGATCGAGAGGGCGACGCGGCGCAGGATGCCGACGCGCAGTAAGGCGGGTCCTCTCAAACAGGTTGGCCCCCCATCAGGCCGGTCCCCCGTCGCTCGCCCCGGGACCCGGGGCGAGGGGCGGCGGGGCCTGTTACCGCTGACCCTCGCCCCTCAGACGCGGACCTGAGACGTCAGATGTTGCACGATGGCGCGGATGCGCTGGAGATCCGTTTCACTCAGACGGGGATCGATGGTGCGCGCCACCTCCGCCTTGATCGCCGCCCAGTCATCCTCCGTGAGTACCTGACGCGCGAGGGGGAAAGCCTCCTTTTCCTCCAGGTCAAGATGCGCGCGCAGGGTCGCGATCATCTCCCGGCCATAGGCCTCTACCTGATCCCGCCGCTGGACCTCCCCATTGACGACCCCCTCCACGGCCTGACGGAAATTGCGGGTCATCTCGTTCAGGACCTCGTGCTGCCGGGTCAGGACATCGAGATAAGGCTGATTCTGCCCCGCCAGGCGGAGGCGTTCGCGGATCACCTCCTCCGTGGGGTGATGGATCTGATCCGAGTAGTCTTCCATGTACTGGAGCAGTTCGCTGAGGATCTCGTAGTCCGGCTCCTGCCCCGCATGGAACATCGCCAGGAGATCGTCCAGGAGATCAAGCAACTTACTGATTTGCACATGCTCCTGATGGAGTCGAGCAAGAATCTGCGTCATGGGTCGTGATCCTCTCTGAAGTGGATGCAGGCCCTTACGGCTCGGCCGGCGTCATGGGAAATCAAGGGGAAAGACCGGCAAACCTTGGCCCCGGCCTGTCGCCGGACCGACCCTGACCTCGCGGATCCCTCGTCGAGGCGGCTGGGAAGATCGGCGCCCGGCAACCAGCAACCCCTTCATTCAGGGGGCTAGTATGGCACAGTCGGAGGCATTCCGCGCCAATCACGGCCCTCCGGACCTGCGCGGCTTCAGGCCTCCGGCAAGGCGGCGGCACCCCTCCGCCGACCAGAGAGCCAGCGCCATACCAAACCCTCCGGCGGACTGCCCCCCGTGAGGACATAGTTGAGGGAGTGGACATTCTGCAGGGTCCAGCCGAGCCTGTAACGCCCAGGGGCGCAACCGCAGAGGAGCAGACGATCCCCGGAGCGGAGCTGGCGCTCCGTAGGCGGGAGGACTTCCCGTTCCTCGCCCCGCAACAGCAGCAAGGGGATGATGGGCAAGGGGCGCTCGCGCTCGC
This sequence comes from Gammaproteobacteria bacterium, assembly GCA_006227775.1. GTDB lineage: Bacteria > Pseudomonadota > Gammaproteobacteria > Chromatiales > Chromatiaceae > M0108. The sequence goes on from SBFV01000041.1 coordinate 3,470, forward strand.
GGGGGTCCCGCAGCAGATCGCCCAGGGCGAGTGCTACGCCCCCTTCCATCAGTCCCTGGACGGCATGGGCATCCTCCGCGTCGATCTGGATCTCCCAGACCTCCGGCACCTGATCCTGCACCATGGCCACGATACGGCTGACGAGCTGGCAGCACCAGTCATCGTTGTAACGCTGGACCAGTTGTTCGAAATCCTTCAGCAACGGCGTCACCAGGAGGACACGGATGCGCTCGGCGATGATGGAGCTGGGGTGCATGACGATATCCGCCCCCACGGCCTGGAAAAGCTCCTCGTTGTCCCGCTGATTCTCCCGCACCACGATGAAGAGAGCGGGGTTGAGTCCGCGCGCCGTCATGACGATGGAGAGATTGTTGGCGTCATCGTGGGTGCCCACGACCAACCCTACGGCCTGGCGGACCCCGGCTTCCTCCAGGGTACGGGCCTCGGTACCCCACCCCAGGACCAGGGGGATACCCTCGGGTCGCCCCGTCCGCTCCGGGGCGGATTCCACCACCACCAGCTCCAGGCCCCGGGCGCTGAGATTGGCGGCGATGGCCTTACCGAAGCGCCCGTAGCCGCAAAGAATCCACAGCCCCCGGGCGGGAGGAAAGAGGGGTTCCTTGAGGGGCTCACCGTCCAGCCCCGCCAGCCAGTCGCGCAGCAGGGTCAGGCCCGGGGCCGCGACCGCCATGGCCAGGTAGGCGCCGAAGATGTCAAAGGGATCGTAGATGTAATCGGTGCCGAAGGAGGCCATGTTGGCCTCCACCTCATGGGAGTCGGCCCGGCAGATGACCTTGACCTCCGGGTGCATCAGCCTGGCGGCGATGGCGATCTTGAGATTGGTCTCGTTGACGTCCGTCAGGGCCACCACCGCGGCGCAACGGGGATGCTTGAGCCCCGCCTCCAGGAGATGGCGGGGCCGACGGGCATCCCCGCACAGGGCGGGCACGTACTCGCGGAGATTTTCGAGATGCAGCAGATCCACCCTTTCCTGATGCTGGTCGATGACGACGGCATGGCGGTTACCGTCGGTGATGGCGCGCACCAGGGCCCCACCCGTCTCCCCATAACCACACACCAGATAGAAGGGCTCCCGCATCCGTCGGACACGCCGGGCGAAACGCAACTCCGCCAAGGAATTCTGGAAGGTCTTGTCCTGCAGGAGGGCGATCAGGGTGCCGATGGAATAAAACCAGGCGACCACGGACAGATAGATCCCCAGGGTGACCCAGAGGCGTTGGCCATCGCTGAAGGCATAGGGGATCTCGCCAAAGCCGATGGTGGTGCCCATGTAGCTGACGAAA
>SBFV01000383.1 GCA_006227775.1 Gammaproteobacteria bacterium
CCGGTCGGGTGGAACTGGAAGAACTCCATGTCCATCAGCGGCACCCCGGCGCGCAGCGCCATGGCCATGCCGTCGCCGGTATTGATGTGCGCGTTCGAGGTGGTGCGGAACACCTGGCCGCAGCCGCCAGTGGCGAGCAGCGTCGCCTTGGCCTCGATCAGCAACGGCTCGCCGGTCTCGATCTCCAGCACCAGCGCACCGAGGATGGCGCCCTCGTCGTCGCGGATCAGGTCGATCGCGAAGTACTCGTCGAAGAAGTGGGTGCGGGCGCGCACGTTCTGCTGGTACAGGGTGTGCAGGATGGCGTGGCCGGTGCGGTCGGCCGCGGCGCAGGTGCGCGCCGCCTGGGCGCCGCCGAAGTCCTGGCTCTGGCCGCCGAAGGCGCGTTGGTAGATCTTGCCGTTGTCCAGCCGCGAGAACGGCACGCCGTTGTGTTCGAGCTCGTAGACGGTCGGGATGGCCTCGCGGCACATGAACTCGATGGCGTCCTGGTCACCCAGGTAGTCCGAACCCTTGACGGTGTCGAACATGTGCCAGTGCCAGTTGTCCGGCAGGACGTTGGCCAGGGCCGCGTTGACCCCACCCTGGGCGGCGACGGTGTGGGAGCGGGTCGGGAAGACCTTGGAGACCACGGCCACGCGCAGATCGGCGTTGGCCAACTGGATCGCCGCGTTCAGCCCGGCACCGCCGGCGCCGATGATGAGGGCGTCAAAATTTCTTCTATTCAGTGACATGGTGTTCTCGAAAGCAGTTCTCGCCGAGGCCTGTGGCCGATGACCCCAAGGGCCAGCGAAGGGGGGTGATCCTGCCCCTGACTGATGGGGTGCTTGATCCGATTCAGGGTCCGGTTCAGGTTCAGTATCCGGGGTGATGGCCTGACGCTCACGCAGGCCGGGCTTCTTCACCCTGCAATCGTGTCCATTCTTCAGTTCCCGCTTTGTGGCCTAGGCGGCTCTCTTCTGTCGGGAAGCAAATGATGGACGGCTTCTTACCGTCGCAAAGGCCTGGCCGAAATTATCAGTTACAGGGCCAGGCGCCTTAGCCAAGGACGGTCAGGACCCAGAGACCGGTGCCGATGAGCCAGAGGGCCAGCAGGGTCAAGGCCGTGACCCGCAGGCCCAGGGGATGCACATAGTCGATGATGGCGTCGCGCACCCCCACCCAGGAATGGAGCAGCAGGGCGGCGACGAAAATCAGCAGGCCGATGCGAACCAGGGGCTGACTCAACCATTCCACCCAGGCCATAAAATCGGCGGGCGGGGCGAAAGAGAGGGTCAGCAGGAGATAGACGAAAAACAGCAGCAGGAGGATGGCGGTGATGCGCTGGTAGACCCAGGCCCGAAATCCGGAGGCTTGGCGACTCATGACAGGGCTCCCAAGAGGAGGAGGGCAAGGACGGGCCCACCGGCCAGCACGGCCCAGGCCGTCTGGCGATAGACTGGCTTGTCGACGCCGATGTCGATGTCCAGCAGCAGATAGCGGATGCCCGCCAGGAAGTGGTGCATGAGGGCCCACAGGAAGGGGAAGAGGAAGAACTTGAAGGCCCAGCCAGAGACCAGTTCAACCGCCGCCGCGAAGCCCGCCGGTCCGGCGACCGACAACGACAGCAGGTACGCGAAATACGGCAGGGTGGCCACCATCGCCACGCCGCTGATGCGGTGACCGATGGACATGACCCCCGCCACCGGGAGCCGAATGACCAGCAGGTTCAAGAAGAAGGGTCGTTTTTGGGTGGTAATCATCATTACTTTCCGGTTCTGATCGTTATCCCGGGGCGGCAACCGCCTCGTCCGGCACCAGTCGCGCCCGCGCCAACCGTATCGCAGGCGCAGCGCGAGGATCGGTAACAATCGCATATCTGATGCGCCGCAGCAATCCCGATTTGCGGGTTGATCCTGATCATCCACTGCTGGTGCCATCAGCCCCCGGTGAGGTATCGGGCGCCGATTCCACCCGGAGATGGCGCCCCGCCAGCCAGACGAGCAACAGTACCGGCACGCCGATCAGGGTGGTGAAGACGAAGAAGACCGGATAGCCGATGGCCTCCACCAGGGTGCCCGAATAGCCTCCCAGAACCTTCGGCAGCAGGGTCATGAGGGAACTGAAGATGGCGTACTGGACGGCGGTGAAGGCGACGCTGGTGAGGCTGGAAAGAAAGGCGACGAAGGCGGCGCTGGCCAGTCCCGCCGCCAGATTGTCAGCCCCGACCGCCAGATAGAGGATGGTGGCGTCGTTGCCCACCCAGGCCAGCCAGACGAAGACCAGGTTGGTTGCCGCGGACAGGACGGCGCCGAGCATCAGGATCCGCATGACCCCATACCGGGTCGCCATGATCCCCCCCAGCAGTCCACCGGCGATACTGACGAGGACGCCGAAGGTCTTCACCGCCGTAGCGATCTGGGGCTTGGTGAAACCCAGGTCCTGATAGAAGACGTTGGAGATGACCCCCAGCACCACGTCGGAGATGCGATAAAGACCGATCAGCCCGAGTAGCAACAGGGCTGTGCGCCCCCCGTAGCGGAGGAAGAAATCCTGCACCGGAGCGACCCAGGTGTCCCGTGCCATGTCGGGGTTCACCACCCTGAGCCGGACCAGCAGCCAGCCGGTCAGGACCGCGGCCAGGACCGCCAGCAGAAAATGCACGCTTTCCACCAGGAAACCGACCAAGGGCCCCCGCCCCGCCCCCACCAGGCTGGCGAAAGCATCGCCGCTGAGAAAAAAGGTGCCCACGAAGGCCACCGCTCCGCCGGCAAAGACGATTACCAGGCGGAAATAGTCCCAGGCCCCGTAACGGCGTACGGCGGCTCCCCTCGCCACGGGTTCCCGGATCAGTATAGTGGTGAGGATACCCACGCCCATGGCAGCCGCCATGGCCATGTAGGTCCAGCGCCAGGCGGCGTAAACGTAATGCTCCGCCGTGGAACCCAGGGCGGCGGCCAAAAAGAGGGCCCCCGCCCCGGAGACCACCATGCCCACCCGATAGCCGGCGATATAGGTGGCCGACATCAGGGCCTGGAGGCTGGTTTCCGCCGACTCGATGCGGTAGGCATCGATGACGATATCCTGGGTCGCCGCCGAGAAGCCGAGCAGGACCGCCGCCAGGGCCATGCGCGTCAGGCTGCCATCCCCCTGGGCGGGATCGATCGCCGCCATGAGCAGGATGGCGGTCAGAATGGCCAATTGGGACAGCAACAGCCAGGCCCGCCGTCGCCCCAACCAGCGGGTCAAGAGCGGCAAGGGTAAACGGTCGATGAGAGGGGCCCAGACGAATTTGAAGGAATAGCCCAACGCGGCCCAACTGAAGAAGGTCACCGCCCCCCGGTCCACCCCCGCCTCCCGCAACCAGAGGGACAGGGAGGAAAAAATCAGTAGCAAGGGAATCCCGGCGGAGAAACCGAGAAAGCACATGGCAATGACGCGGCTATCCAGCAAGGGCCGCCAGGCGGCACCCCAGGAAGCGCCGGGCGCGGCCGCGGAATCGGTAGTCGACATGGGCGATGGTCCCCGGCGGGGATGAGAAACGGAAACCGGCAGACCACGTCGCCGGATGCCGCCGCCTGCCGGTCGCGAGTTTACCAGAGGCACCAGCCCCGGCCCGGTCCGGTTGGTGGAATGGGCAGCGGCGCAACGCGACGGCACCGGTACCACCCTCGGCAGGCCCCTCCCCGGTCGGGGTGGAGGAAGGCGCCCCCCGTCCTGGGGATGGGCGTAAGATGAATATTTCGCCACCAAGTCAGGGCCCCGTTTCGCGACCGGTCCGTCCCCGTCATCGCGTCAGGCCAGGACTCGCAACGGCTTGTTCCCCCTGATGCTCATGACCGATAGCCGCCTTTACCCCCCGATGAGGGGCCTGGCCCGCGTTTCCCTGTCACTCCATAAGACCACCCTACCAACATGACCGATCCTCATCTCCTCGACGAAGCCGATCCCAGCAAGTGGCGCCTGGCCATCCGGGTCCTGGCCATGCCCGCGGACACTAACGCCGCGGGAGACATCTTCGGTGGCTGGCTCATGTCCCAGGCGGATATCGCTGGCGCCACCGTGGCGGTCCAGGCCGCGGCCGGACGGGTGGTGACGGTGGCCGTCAACGAATTCCGTTTCGTTTCCCCCGTGGCGGTGGGAGACCTGGTGGAAATCTACGCTCGGGTTCAGCGTCTGGGCACCACTTCGGTCAGGGTCGAGATCGCCGCCTGGGCCCGTCGGGAGATGGACCCGGACAGCCACCACCATGTCGCCAGCGCCAACATCACCTACGTGGCCGTGGGAGCGGATGGTCGGCCCCGGCCCATCACCGCGCGGCGGCCTGAGCCATCCTGACTTTGACTTGGCCGCCTCTCGACACTTACCGGTCATCCACAGCAAAATCCCGCCATCCATCCTGTCGCGCTGGCGGGCGAACCGCGCGCGCAGCCCCAGCCGAGCAGCCCCAACCGGACGCCGCGGGCTGGTCAATACGCATCCATCGATCACAAAGGGGGAAACGGCATGTTCGAAGCCATCAAGCTCGGCCGCAGGGTCGACAAGGAGACCTTCAGCACTCAGCAGGAGGAGTTGCGTACCCAGTTACTCCTGGTTCAGCGCGAACTGCGCCAGACGGACATCCCGGTAATCATCCTCATCGCCGGCGTCGAAGGGGCCGGCAAAGGGGAGGTGGTGAACCGCCTTTACGAATGGCTCGACGCCCGGGGTCTACAGTCCTTCGCCTACTGGGACGAGACCGACGAGGAGCGCCAGCGCCCCCGCTACTGGCGCTTCTGGCGCGCCATGC
>SBFV01000152.1 GCA_006227775.1 Gammaproteobacteria bacterium
GGACAACGCCCGGCTGCTGGGGACCCTCACCCACCTGCGGGACCTGGGCAATACCGTCATCGTCGTCGAGCACGACGAGGAGGCCATCCGCGCCGCCGACCTGGTAGTGGACCTGGGACCCGGGGCCGGTGAGCATGGTGGCGAGGTGGTCGCCCAAGGCCACGCCGAGGAGATCGCCCAGTGCCCCCAGTCCCTGACCGGCCGCTATCTTAGCGGGGAATTGCGCATCGCCATCCCGGAACGTCGCACCCCTCCCGACCCGGCGCGCCAGTTGCGCCTGCTGGGCGCCAGCGGCAACAACCTGCGCGACCTGGATATCAGCATCCCGGTGGGTACCCTGTGCTGCGTCACCGGTGTCTCCGGTTCCGGCAAATCGACCCTGATCAACGACACCCTTTATCCCCTGGCCGCCCGCCACCTCAATGGTTCCAACCTGCAACCGGCGCCCTTCCGGACAGTGGAAGGGCTGGAGCACTTCGACAAGGTGGTCGATATTGATCAGAGCCCTATCGGCCGCACACCCAGGTCCAACCCGGCCACCTACACCGGGCTCTTCACCCACGTGCGGGAACTCTTCGCCACCGTGCCCGAGGCCCGCGCCCGGGGCTATACGGTAGGGCGCTTCAGCTTCAACGTCGCTGGCGGCCGCTGCGAGGCCTGTAAGGGCGACGGCCTCATCCGGGTGGAGATGCACTTCCTGCCGGACATCTACGTCCAGTGCGACCTCTGCCAGGGCCGCCGCTACAACCGCGAGACCCTGGACATCCGCTACAAGGGCAAGACCATCGACGAGGTCCTCAACCTGACGGTGGAACAGGCCCTGGACTTCTTCGCCCCGGTCCCCCCCCTGGCGCGCAAACTCCAGACCCTGATGGACGTGGGCCTGTCCTACGTCCGCCTGGGCCAGAGCGCTACCACTCTGTCCGGCGGCGAGGCCCAGCGCGTCAAACTCAGCCGCGAGCTATCCAAACGCGACACGGGCCGGACCCTGTATTTTCTGGACGAGCCCACCACCGGCCTGCATTTTCACGACGTCAAGCAGTTGCTGGACGTCCTGCACCGGCTGCGGGATCACGGCAACACCGTGGTGGTCATCGAACATAACCTGGACGTCATCAAGACCGCCGACTGGGTCATCGACCTGGGCCCCGAGGGCGGCGACCGCGGCGGTACCCTCATCGCCACCGGCACCCCGGAGCAGGTAGCCACCCACCCCCCTTCCCACACCCGGCGCTATCTCCAGGCCCTGCTGGCGCGAGGCTGGTGAGGTGGATCTGGAATCCGACCTCGCGCCAATCGCCAGCCCATCCGGGATGTGGCACCCTGAGCGGATGGTAACGATCGAGTCTGGACGCACAGGGGCCACGCCTGCCCTCGCCGAGATGTCCTGATCGCCGCCGCGGCAGCCCAGCAGGGGCTGACCGTCATGACGTGAAGCGCCAGCAAGGTCGTCACCGCGGACGTCGCCATCTTTCACCCCAGGAAAGGACCCGAGCCTTAGAGCTGAGTCCATACCAGGCGGATCAGTTTTCGGTTTTCCCGGTCACCGACCTGTTCCGCCAGAGATGCCTGCCCCCTCTCCCTATGAGAAAATCGAGGCTTAGCAGTTACCGTCCCCGTTTTCCCACCGCATGAACACACCTTCCTACCGCTCCCCTTTGCAGCCTCCTTGCCCCAGGGGCGCGGGAGAACGCCACCAATGGGGTCGGCTTTACGGCTCCAGCGCCGCCCTGGCCATGGCCCGGGCGGCGGAACAGGGCCAGCGGCTGGTGGTGGCTTTGACCCCGGACGTGCAGGGGGTGGCGCGGCTGACGGCCGAGCTGGTTTTTTTTCTTCCGGGTCAGGACGAGTCCGATGCGCAACGGTCAGGGCCCGGTGCGCGACAAGCAGGATCGGATTCGGGCGGGGGCGACGCCGGGAAGGGACAAGCCAGGCCCGCTAGGGGGCGGACGGGCTCAGGTACCTTTGAGGCCAGGTTGGGCTCATCTCCGCTTGGGCCCAAGACGGATGTGGCCAGCTCAGAGCCGACACAGGCCAGGGCCGGGGGAGAGAGGGTGCCGGTGCTGGGTTTCCCGGACTGGGAAACCCTGCCGTACGACGTCTTTTCGCCCCTGCCGGAGCTGATTTCCGAGCGGCTGCTGACCCTGCACCGCCTGCCCGGCCTGCACCGGGGGGTACTGGTGGTACCGGTAGCGACCCTGTTACAACGGCTGGCGCCACGGCATTACGTCGATGGCCACTCCCTGGTACTGGCGGTGGGGGATCGGCTGGACATCGAGGCCACGCGGCTGCGGCTGGAGCGGGCGGGCTACCAGTGCGTCTCCCAGGTCATTGCCCACGGCGAGTACGCGGTGCGCGGTTCCCTGCTGGACGTCTTCCCCATGGGCAGCCAGGATCCCTTGCGCATCGACCTCTTCGACCAGGAGGTGGAGAGCATCCGCACCTTCGACCCGGATAGCCAGCGCTCCCAGGACAAGGTGAACGGCATCCGCGTCCTGCCGGCACGGGAGTTTCCCCTGGATGAGGAGGCCGTGGCGGGCTTTCGTCAGCGTTACCGGGCGCGCTTCGAGGGTAACCCCCAGAACAGCCTTATCTATCGCGAGGTCTCCGGGGGCGGGGTACCGGCTGGGCTGGAATATTACCTGCCCTTGTTCTTCGAGGAGACCGCCACTCTCTTCGACTATCTACCGCAGGAGGTGCTGGTGCTGGAGGCCGAAGGCTGCCGCGAGGCGGCGGCGGCCTTTCTGGCCGGCGTGACCCAGCGCTACGAGCAACGCCGCTATGACATCGAGCGGCCCTTGCTGCCGCCCCAGGACCTCTATCTGACGGCGGACGAGCTGGCCCATCGTCTCAACGGCCTGAGCGGGGTCCTCTATCAGAACCACGAGGTGCCGGAGCGGCGCAAGGGCTTCGCCGCCGTAGCCAATTTCGCCACCGCCAGCCTGCCGCCTCTGGCCATCCAGGCCCGAGCGACCGAGCCCGCCGGCCCGCTCAATACCTTCCTGGCCGCCCCCGGCCGGCGAGTGCTCTTCGCCGCCGAGAGCACCGGCCGGCGGGAACTCCTGGCGGACCATCTGCGTGGCTTCGGCATCGTCCCCACTCCGGTGGAGGGCTGGACGGCCTTCATGGCGGCCAGGACCCCCCTGGCCCTCACCGTGGCGCCCCTGGAGCAGGGCCTGTGGCTGGAGACCGAGGACCTGGCCCTGGTCACCGAGACCCAGCTTTTCGGCGAGCGGGTACGCCAGGAGCGCCGCCAGAAGGCCCGCGCCCGGGACGGCGACGCCATCGTCCGCAACCTGACGGAGCTGCATGCCGGGGCGCCGGTGGTCCACGAGGACCATGGCGTGGGTCGCTACCTGGGGCTCCAGACCCTGACCGTCGGCGGCCTGACCACCGAGTTCCTCACCCTGGAGTACGCCCGGGGCGACAAGCTCTACGTGCCGGTGTCGTCTCTGCACCTCATCTCGCGTTACACCGGGGCCTCCCCGGAGAATGCCCCCTTGCACCGCCTGGGCGGCGATCAATGGGACAAGCTCAAGCGTAAGGCCGCCCAGAGGGCCCACGACGTGGCGGCGGAGTTGCTGGACATCTACGCCCGGCGCGCCGCTCGCCAGGGGGTGGCCTTCCCGGCCCCCGGGGAGGACTATGCCGCCTTCGCCGCCGCCTTCGAGTTCGAGGAGACCCCGGATCAGGCACGGGCCATCGAGGCCATCCTCGACGGCATGGCGGCGACCCAGCCCATGGACCGGGTGGTGTGCGGCGACGTTGGCTTCGGCAAGACCGAGGTGGCCATGCGCGCCGCCTTCGTCGCCGTCAACGGCGGCCGCCAGGTGGCGGTGCTGGTGCCTACCACCCTGCTGGCCCAACAGCACTATCAGAACTTTTCCGACCGCTTCGCCGACTGGCCGGTGAAGGTGGAGAACCTGTCACGCTTTCGCACCACCCGCGAGGCCCAGGGGGTGCTGGACGGCCTGGCCAAGGGCACGGTGGATATCGTCGTCGGCACCCACAAGCTGTTGCAGCCATCGGTGCGCTTCAAGAATCTGGGCCTGGTGATCGTCGACGAGGAGCACCGCTTCGGGGTACGGGACAAGGAGCGACTCAAGGCCCTGCGCGCCGAGGTGGACATCCTCACCCTCACCGCCACCCCCATCCCTCGCACCCTCAACATGGCCATGGCCGGGCTGCGTGACCTGTCCATCATCGCCACCCCGCCGGTGGCGCGCCACCCCATCAAGACCTTCGTCACCCCCTGGAACGACGCCCTCATCCAGGAGGCGGTGCAGCGCGAGATCAAGCGCGGCGGCCAGGTCTATTTCCTCCATAACGAGGTGGAGACCATCGACAACATGGCCCAGATGCTCCAGGCCCTGGTGCCGGAGGCGCGGGTCCAGGTCGCCCACGGCCAGATGCGCGAGCGCGACCTGGAGCGGGTCATGCGCGACTTTTACCACCAGCGCTTCAACCTGCTGGTGTGCACCACCATCATCGAGAGTGGCATCGACATCCCCAGCGCCAACACCATCCTCATGAACCGCGCCGACAAGCTGGGCCTGGCCCAGTTGCATCAGTTGCGCGGCCGGGTGGGGCGTTCCCATCACCGCGCCTATGCCTATCTCATCACCCCCCCGGCGGGGGTGATGACGGCGGACGCCAAAAAGCGCCTGGAGGCCATCGAATCCCTGGAGGAATTGGGCGCCGGCTTCACCCTGGCCACCCACGACCTGGAGATCCGCGGCGCCGGCG
>SBFV01000262.1 GCA_006227775.1 Gammaproteobacteria bacterium
GCAATGAGGTCACGGCGGCGGGTTCTCCCTGGACGCGACCGTGCGCATCGAAGCGCATGACCAGCGCGGCCTCGAACGGCTGTTGCGCTACTGCGCCCGGCCTCCCTTCGCCGCCTGTCGCGGCTGACCTGAAACTGGCCTAAATCTGCCAGTCGCCCGCTGGATCGTCGCCAACACCCCCTTCGACCGGCTCTACTGTTACGGCGACGACCTGCCGCTGCACCTCAGCTACGGGCCGGAGCAGGCGCGGCAGGTGGTGATGATGGTGGCCGCCCCCTCGGGACGGCTGATTCCGCGGATGATGGCCCTGGAGCGATTTTTGGGGATGCCGGTGCCGACGCTGACGCCGACACCGTCGCCGGGGGAGACGGCAACCCCCTGACCAGGCCACCTCAGCGCGCCTTTGTGGTCCGGGAGTCCTGGCCCAGCCAGTCCAGGATGCGCTGTTGCTGGTAGTCGAAGAAGGGATTGTGGCGCTGGCGCAGCAGCCAGTTGCCGGGGAGCTTGAGGACGCCGTTTTCCCCCCGGATGGCCAACTGACCGAGGAAGACCTGGTGGGTATCCTTGGGCGGGTGGCGGCCGTAGAGGGGATCGTCCGGCGAGAAGGGCAGGGCGATGTGGGACAGGGCGATGACCTCGTCGGGCCAGGATGCGGCCAGGGGGGTGCTGGTGGCGAAGCCGGCGGTGAAGGGGGGCTTGGATTCGGCGATGACCTGACGGCTCTCGGGGTTCAGGTTGCGGACGAAGGTCACCGTGAAGGGCAGGGTGGCGTCCGCCAGCAGGCGCGTGGTGAGGTCCCCGGCGTCGGCGACGACCAGGGGGGCGTCAAGGGCGAAGCGGTTGATGTCGTAGAGCACCAGTTCGTGGCCTTCCGGCGCCAGATGGCGGAGCAGGTTGTCGGCCACGGCCTGGGCCGATACCGTCGCGTCCACCGCCGAGAGGAGGACCAGGGTGGAGGGGAAACCCGTGACGGGGCCCGGGGCCGCCAGTCGCCGCACCCGGGTCGTCAGGTCCTGGGTCATGCGGTGGACCTGGAGGCTGGCGTTGGCGGTGAAGGAGTTGAAGCGGAAGGGGTCGAACTCGGGCATGATCGCCGTCCAGGCCAGGCGCTCCAGGCCGGGCAGGCGGCCGAGCCGCGCTACCCAGGGGGTCAGGTCGGCGACCCGGGCCAGACCCACGGCGGGGGAGATCAGCACCAGGCTGTCTGGCCGGGGCAAAGTCGTGCCGGCGTGGGCGTTCAGGCTATAGTCCAGGGACAGGGCGGCCCCCATGGAATAGCCGATGATATGGATGGGCTTGCCCGCCATGACGGAGGCCAGGTGGGCCATCCCCAGCCGTGCCGCCGCGGCCAGGTCCTCCCAGGTCACCGCCAGCAGGCCGGAGGGGACGGCACCGTGCCCCGGCATGCGCATGCCGAGCACCCGGTAGCCCGCCTGACCCAGGGCCTCGCCCAGGCCACGCAGGCTGTAGGGGCCGTCGGACATGCCATGGAGCAGCAACACCCCGGCCCGCGGGTCCGGGGGGACGATCTCGTAGGTGTGGTTCCAGTTGGGTGTCCTGGCGCGGGGGTCGCTGGCGCTGCCGGCGCTGTAGCGCACCAATGCCTGCTCCGGTCCCCGCGGGGTCTCGGCGTATACCCGCTCATCCAGTTCGGCGAAGAGCCGCGCCTCCAGGGCCATGTAATCGGCCAGGGTGCGGACCTGGTCGGCCTGATCGGCCGTGAATTCCCCGTCCAGTTCGATCTCATGCCAGGGTTGCATGGGCGGACCGTTCATGGCCCAGAGGATGTAGAGGACCTGGACCCCGGCCAGAAAACCGAGGAAGGCTATGCCCAGATAGAGCCCCAGGCGTTTGGCGGACTGCAGAATGGGTTTCATGGTGCGAGTGACCTGCGTGCGTGATCGATGCCCCGATCGGCGCCGCTTTGGCACAAAACGGCGTGAGCAGGGAGGAGCTTACCTGGCCTTACACCGGGCCGCTAAGAACCAGTATAAACAGAAGAGCCCATCGACTTACCCCAATTGTCAGTGACATACCCTTGCCACGGCCCTAGGCCTGCCTTCAGCCCGTTCGCACTGTCTATGCAGCGGCTCGCGCGCTGCGATGGAGAAAATCCCTTACTGGCGCGACGCGGGCGGCCAGGGTGGGATGCGCCAATCGCCAGCCAGCACCAAGAGGCGGAGTCCCGTGGTGGTGGCCGTACCGGTCAGCAGGGTCAGCCAGGAGGCCAGCCCCAAGGTTTCCAGCCCGACGAACACCCAGCAGCCGGCGAAGGCGCAGAGGGCATAGGGGCGATGGTCCTGAAAGACCACCGGGATCTCGTTGCACAGCACGTCGCGCAATACCCCGCCGCAGACCCCGGTGATCACCCCCATCAGGACCACTGGGAGTAGGCTCAGATCCGCCGCCAGTCCCAGGGCGGCGCCGGAGACGGCGAACAGGCCCAGCCCCAGGGCGTCGGTGGTCTGCATGACGCGCTCCGCCCAGCGATGGCCGAGGAATTTGGCAAAGGGCGGGACCACCAGGGTCAGGGCCATCACCAGCCAGACGTATTCCTGATGCTCCACCCAGAAGAGGGGGCGACGGTCCAGCAAGACATCGCGCAGGGTACCGCCGCCAAAGGCGGCGACGAAGGCCACGGTAAAGACGCCGACGATGTCCATCCCCTTGCGCACGGCCACGATGAGGCCGGAGACGGCGAAGACGATGATGGCGCTGATTTCGATGAAGGTCAGCATGGTTCTGGATCAGTTTCCAGGCAATATCGCCGGGATGCAACTCTCTTATGCGGGATAGGGCAGGGGGGATGAAGGCTTCGATCCGGGCCAGGTTCTCGGCGGGATGGAGGGGTCCGGGCGGCAGGCAGCGGCCTAGGGGTTGCCGCGGGGGAAGAGGGCCGGACGCGGGCCCAGAATTGGAAATCGATGGAATCCCTCTATCATTCATCTTAAGGACTCTTCACTCGCCATTAGCCGCCATAACCCGCCATGAACCTCGCTTTTTTGCTGTCCGGCATCGCCCTCAAGACGCACGACGCCCTGTTGGTGGTCGACGTCCAGAATGATTTCATGCCGGGCGGTGCCCTCGGCATCTCGGGAGGGGACCTGATCCTCCCCCCCCTCAACCGGGTCATCTCCGCCTTCCTTCGCGAGCACCTGCCCGTGCTTTATTCCCGGGACTGGCACCCGGCGGATCACTGTTCCTTTCAGGCCCAGGGCGGCCCCTGGCCACCCCATTGCGTCCGTGATACCCCGGGGGCACGGTTTGACGACCGGCTGCGCCTGGAGCCCAAGCCAAGGATATTTTCCAAGGGCCAGCATCGGGACGAGGAACAGTATTCCGCCTTCCGGGCGGAGGACGAGGCGGGAGAACCCCTGAGCGCGACCCTCCGCCGCCAGGGCATTCGTCGCCTCTACATCGCCGGTCTGGCGACGGACTATTGCGTACAGAATACAACTCTCGACCTGCGCCGGGCGGGCTATGAAGTCAGCGTCCTGACCGATGCCTGCCGCGCCGTCAATCTCCAGCCGGACGATGAGCGTCTGGCCTTGCGGCGCATGGGGGGCGCCGGGGCCAAGCTGCTGGCATCCACCGAGCTGAAACCCTGAGGACCCGACGATGAATCCCCTGACCAGCCCCCTGCTGACGGACCTGTACCAGTTGACCATGCTGCAGAGCTATGTCGCCGGCGACATGCGGGGGCGTGCCCTGTTCGAGTTCTTCGTCCGTACCCTCCCCCCGAATCGGGGCTTCCTGGTCGCCTGCGGTCTGGACAGTGCCCTCGATTATCTGGCCCGACTGCATTTTTCCGCCACCGAGATCGCCTATCTGCGCGATACCCGGCGCTTTTCCCCGGCCCTGCTCGACTACCTCGCCGACTGGCGCTTTACGGGCGACGTCCATGCCCTGCCGGAAGGGACCCCCTTCTTCGCCAACGAGCCCCTCATCCGCGTCGAGGCGCCGATCGGCGAGGCGCAATTGGTGGAAACGCGCCTGATCAACATCCTCCATTACCAGACCCTGGTCGCCTCCAAGGCGGCGCGCTGCGTTATCGCCGCCGATGGTCGCGCCAGCCTGATCGATTTCGGGCTGCGGCGGGCGCACGGCGCCGACGCTGGCCTGGCCGCGGCCCGGGCCTCCTTCATCGCTGGGTTCATCGGCACCTCCACGGTGCTGGCGGAGCCCCTTTACGAGATCCCCATCTTCGGCACCATGGCCCACTCCTATGTCCAGGCCCACCCAAACGAGTTGGATGCCTTCGTGGACTTCTGCCGGGCCAACCCCACCAATACCACCCTGCTCATCGATACCTACGACACCCTCCATGGCGCCCGCCTGGCCGCCGCCGCCATGCGGCGCCTGGCCAAGGACGGCATCCGCGTCCAGCGCGTCCGTCTGGACAGTGGCGACCTCCTGACCCTGGCCCAAGGGGTGAGGCGGATACTGGACGAGGAGGGTTGTCCGGACATCCAGATCTTCGCCAGCGGCGACCTGGAC
The DNA here is from genome assembly GCA_006227775.1 of Gammaproteobacteria bacterium. Classification (GTDB taxonomy): domain Bacteria; phylum Pseudomonadota; class Gammaproteobacteria; order Chromatiales; family Chromatiaceae; genus M0108. The sequence continues at coordinate 4,498 of SBFV01000262.1, forward strand.
GAGTTCCGCGTCCGGGATCTCCTCGACGCCGGGGCACCCATCACCGGCTTCGGGATCGGTACCCGGCTCGACACCTCGGCGGACGCCCCCTATCTGGAATGCGCCTATAAGCTCACGGAGTATGCGGGTCAGGGGCGAATGAAAAAGTCGGCGGCGAAGGCCACCTATCCGGGTCCCAAGCAGGTCTTCCGGACTTACCGGGACGGCCGCATGAGCGGTGACAC
>SBFV01000240.1 GCA_006227775.1 Gammaproteobacteria bacterium
CCCGTGTTTCCACCTGGAATGGGAACGCGGCCTGGACAAGCTGCTGCTGGTCTCGATCGGGACCGGGCGGGTCCGCGTTACCTCCGGTACCGCCACGGCGGGTGAGATGAGCCTGCTCTTCCATGCCCGTCGCGTGCCGGTCGCCCTGATCGATTCCTCCACCCTGCAGCAGGACCTGCTGTGCCGGATCCTTGGCCAGTGCCGGGTGGGCGACGAGATCGACTGCGAGATCGGGGATCTCAAGGATGGGGTTACCGCGACCGCATCAGGCAACAATTTTACCTATCTGCGCTACAACCTGCTCTTCACCCCCGAGCAGATCACTCATGCCCAACGGCTCGCCAGTACCGGGTTCGCTATCGACAATCTAAAGCTCATCCCCCTGCTCCGCGACATCGGCGCCGCTTACGCCGCGGAGCGGGTCCAGGCCACGGACCTGCTCTGAGGCGAGGGGCGAACGCTTCAGCCAGCGCAATCCCATTATCGGTTTGCCGGGTCGGGTGGCACCCGGCGGGGGACACCCCACCCTCCCGTGCCGGACAAAAAATCTGCATTGCCTTGGGTCTCACCAGGGATGGAGGGGGCATCCAGGACGGTCAGATCAATTCCCCGATGGGGAGGATAGCCAGAAGCAGGAACTTGAGCGCTTCACCAACTCCGATGTCGGGTTCGGCCTCGACGCGCACCAGCCTACCTTCCCGGCGGGTCACCCATTCCATCTTGCCCTCCGCGGTCAGTTCAAGGCGCCAACTGTTGTGGGGCGCCATGTCGCGTTCGATGAGGGCGGCCACCGCCTGGGCCAGCGGCGGGCTCTCAATGATGAGACCGATCTCCGTATTCAGATGCGTTGAGCGGGGGTCCATGTTGAAGGAGCCGATGTAGACCACCTGGCGGTCGATGACCAAGGCCTTGGCATGCAGGACCAAGGGGATCTTTGCCGGCATCCGGTGGTAGCGATCGATCAGGAGGGGCTGGTCCTCGGCGTCGCCGCGGTATTCGAACAATTCGATCCCCATGCCCAGCAGGCGGCGGCGCTGAAAGGCGTAGCGGGAATGCACCCAGATGGCATCGTTGGCCGCCATGGAATTGGTGACGATGGCTACCCGGACGTTGCGCTCCCGCAACTCCTCCAGCAGGCGATAGGTGCCCGGGAGCATGATCAGGTAGGGTGTCGCGGCAACCACTTCCTGGCGGGCGCCGCGGGCCAGCTCGGTCAACTGGCGCCCGCTCTCGCCGAAGGCATCGTACCGGTCCACCTCGGCGTTCTTGCCCGGCCGATCATAGATGAGCCGCGCCTGGCCCCAGTAGAGGTCCGCGGCCTTCAGCGCCTGAAAACGGGTGGCGGTTGCAGCGAGACCCGAGTTGAAGCGGGGGGGGAAGTGCTCGGGCTGGGCGGCATAGTGGTGAAGCTCGCGATAATAGGCCGCGCGCTGCGCGGGGGTGATGGGGATCTGGACCACCGCCTCCAAAGGGACCACCCACGGGTCATTCCAGTATTCATCGAAACTGCGGGAGACTTGCGGCACCACCGGCCCCAGGGCCAGGACGTCCAGATCCCGGAAATTGAACTGGTGGTTGAGGTCGTAGTATTCGTCGGCAACGTTGCGGCCCCCGAGGATGGCGAGGCTGCCGTCGACGATGAAGGTCTTGTTGTGCATGCGCCGGTTGAGGCGGGGAAAATCGCCCATGGACCCCAGGATACGCGCCAGCTTGCCCAGCGTGCCCAGGCCCAGGGAGCCCACCGGGTTGTAGAGCCGGATCTCGACCTGGGGGTGGTCGTTGAGCAAGGCCAGAAAGCGAGGATCGGCGTCCAGCGAGATCTCGTCGACGATGACCCGCACCCGCACCCCCCGCTCCGCCGCCCGTAGGAGGCGCTCGGCGGCAATCTTGCCGACGTTGTCCTGGTACCAGATGAAGTACTGGGTATCGATGGTGCGGCTGGCCTGGTCGGCCAGCATGCCGCGCCAGAGTAGTGCCTCCTCGCCCTTGTCCAGGAGCAGGAATCCCGACTGGCCGGCGGGCTGGTGGCTGACCAGGCGTTGGACTCGCTTTCCCAGGGGTGTCCTCCCGGGATCGGTGATGGCCCATGACTCGCTCCGGTTCACTTGCTGCAAGGTGGCTTGATCGTCACTGGCTTCCTGATCCATGGCTTCCTGTACGATGGCGTCCCCTTCGATGGCTTTCAGGCTTACGCAACCGGACAGGAGCAGCGGCAGCAGCATCGCCAGCGACCGAGTCAGCGTCAGTAATAGCGCCCGAGTCAGTGCCAGTGGCGGCGCCAGCGTCAATTCCGGCACCCCTGCCCGCGCCAGCGATGGGGCCCGCGCCCGTTCCAGCACCCGCGCCGGTGACGGTAGCGGGGCCGGCATCGATACGGCCCCGAACAAGCGTGAAGACATCCAGTGCCCCCTAGAACGAATCGGATAGCAAGGATTGCATGAATAAAGCGGCCTGAACGCATGGCGTTCGCATGGTCATCGGGCCCCCAACCCGACCCTGGCCCCTTAATTGGGAAGGCTGGACCGGATTCCTGGTAACTATACGCATCGCAAGCCAGTTTGCCGGTTGTTTGCATTTGACCTTGGTCAATTTTTTGTTACCGGCCAGGGAGTAGCCTTATTTTGCTATTAAGGCGTTGACCCGCCCGGGCAATGGCTACCGCCCGGTTGCCCATCCCGACAATGATGGCGGCTAGCCACGTCACCGGAAACCTTGAAGCCATAGGGTGCGAGGTGAGCGAATACCACATCTGCGGGGTGCTGCTGCTGACCCGTCCCGAACTTGCGCCGGATCTGGCGCTGGTCGTGCGCGCCCTGGAAGGCGTGGAAGTCCACGCCAACGCCGGCGGCCGCCTGGTCGTCACCATCGAAGGCTCCTCCTACGCCCACTGCGCCGACATGATGAATCATCTGGCGACCCTCCAGGGGGTTGCCTCTTCTTCCCTCGTCTACCACCAGGTCGATAACGACACCGCTCAGGCATCCCAGCCGGAGGAGATCGCGCCATGAACCAGACCCGTCGGGATTTCATCAAACTCAACGCCATCGCCGCCACCGCCGCCGCGGCCGGGCTGGCGCTTCCCGGCGTGCCGGCGGCCGCCGCCGAGGCGGACCAGGGCATTCGCTGGGACAAGGCCCCATGCCGCTTCTGCGGTACCGGCTGTTCGGTGCTGGTGGGCACCAAGGACGGGCGGGTGGTGGCAACCCAGGGCGACCCGGACGCCCCGGTCAATCGCGGGCTCAACTGCATCAAGGGCTACTTCCTATCCAAGATCATGTACGGCGAGGATCGCCTGACCCAGCCCCTGCTGCGCAAGAAGGATGGCAAGTACGACAAGGAGGGCCAGTTCGAGCCGGTGTCCTGGGACGAGGCCTTCGACCTCATGGCGGAGAAGTGGAAGACGGCCATCCAGCAGAGCCTGGAAGAGAACAAGGGCAAGCCACCGGAAGAGATCACCTCCCGGGTGGGCATGTTCGGCTCCGGTCAGTGGACCATCTTCGAGGGCTACGCCGCCGCCAAGCTCTACAAGGCCGGTTTCCGCTCCAACAATATCGACCCCAACGCCCGTCACTGCATGGCCACCGCCGTGGTGGGCTTCATGCGCGCCTTCGGCGCCGACGAGCCGATGGGCTGCTACGACGACCTGGAGCACGCGGACACCTTCGTCCTCTGGGGGGCGCACATGGCCGAAAACCATCCCGTGCTCTGGTCGCGCCTCACCGACACCCGCCTGACCAAGCCCGGCTGCGAGGTCCACGTCCTTTCCACCTTCGAGCACCGCAGTTTCGAACTGGCGGACCATGGCGTCATCTTCAAGCCCCAGACCGACCTGGCGATCCTCAACTACATCGCCAACTACATCGTCAGCAACGACCAGGTGAACTGGGACTTCGTCAACGCCCACGTCAACTTCAATGCCACGCCCACGGACATCGGTTATGGCCTGCGCCCGGATCACCCCCTGGAGAAGGCGGCCAAGAACCCCGGTAAGGGTAACCTGACCAAGATCAGCTTCGAGGACTACAAGAAGTCCCTGGAGCCCTATACCGCCGAGTACGTCTCCCAACTGTCCGGGGTGCCGGTGGCGAGCCTGGAGCGGCTGGCCAAGCTCTACGCCGATCCGAGCAAGAAGGTCACCTCCTTCTGGACCATGGGCTTCAACCAGCACGTGCGCGGCGTCTGGGTCAATGGCCTCATGTACAACGTCCACCTGCTGACCGGCAAGATCGCGGAACCGGGCAACAGCCCCTTCTCCCTCACCGGGCAGCCCTCGGCCTGCGGTACCGCCCGCGAGGTGGGCACCTTCGCCCACCGCCTGCCGGTGGACATGGTGGTGGAGAAAAAGGAGCACCGGGATTTCGCCGAAAAGGCGTGGAAACTGCCCGCGGGCACCCTGCCGGGCAAGATCGGCTATCACGCCGTCATGCAGAGCCGCATGCTCAAGGATGGCAAGCTCAACTGCTACTGGACCAGCACCACCAACAACATGCAGTGCGGGCCCAACATCAACGAGGAGCTGTACCCCGGCTGGCGCAACCCGGCCAATTTCGTGGTGGTGTCAGAGGCCTATCCCACCGTCTCCGCCCTGGCGGCGGATCTGATCCTGCCGGAACGCGAGCTTCTCGCCTGCCGCGACGCGGATCATCTGCTCGACCAGGTCGAGCCCGGTGATGCACTCGGTCACCGGATGCTCGACCTGCAGCCGCGTGTTCATCTCCAT
>SBFV01000218.1 GCA_006227775.1 Gammaproteobacteria bacterium
ACATGACCATGGCCTGGGGCCTGGAGGCGCGGGTGCCCTTCCTCGACCACCAACTGGTGGAACTGGCCACCCGCTGCCCGGCGCAGATCCGGCTGCGGGAGGGCGGCAAATACCCCCTCAAGGCCCTGGCCCGCGGCCTGCTGCCGGATGCCGTCATCGATCGGCCCAAGGGTTACTTCCCCATGCCGGCCCTCAAATACGTGCGCGGCGACTTCCTGACCCTGATGCGCGACCTGGTCAACTCCCGGGCCTGCCGAGAGCGGGGCATTTACCAGCGGGCCTATGTCGATCAACTCCTCGCCGCCCCTGACATGCACCATACCCGCATCCGTGGCAACAAGCTCTGGCACCTGGCCCTGCTCGAACTCTGGCTGCAGAGGCATGTAGATCCGCTGGCGGGGCAATAATGCCCTGAACCGGGCGCATGAATCTCAGGAGGTAAAGGGGATTTGGCGGATGTCATCCGCAACGCACCGCCTCTGCCATGGCGCAAGGGAGAGCCTGCCTACTACGTCCTGGCAGGCAGGCTCGGGGCCTGGACGGTCATGCTTGTCGGCTCAGGTGGCCAGGGCCTTGTCCTGGCCGTCCTGATCGAATCGCTGGCGCAGTAAGCGAAGCGCCGTCTCCTTGTCGGAGAAGAACGAGTCGCGACCCAGTTCATTGACCACGCCGGCCCGTTCCAGCACCTGCATGACCTGGTGCTTCAGGCCGCTGAACATCAGCGTGACGCCGACCTTGCGCAGGCGCTCCGCCACCTCCCGCACCTTTTCCTCGCCGGAGGCGTCGATCTCGTTGATCCCGCTCCCCACCACCAGTATGGCCTTGGCCATGGGGAAGCTGGCATGGGCCTCGAGGACGATGTCCTCGAAGTAGGCGACGTTGATGAAACTGAGCGAGCCGTCGAAGCGCACCGGGACGAAATGCTCGCTGAGCGGCTTGAGCCCGTGCGCCACGATACCACCCAGGGTGCCGTCGGCCTTGCGCGACACGATCTCGGCCCTTGGTTTCATGATGCGAACCAGGTAGTGCAGGATGGTCAGGCCGATGCCGATCAGTATCCCGTTGGCGATCGCCGGCGCCATCAGCAGCGTCGCGGCAAAGGTGATGACCCCGATGAGCGAGCCGATCGGGTCGATCTTCCAGGCGCGTACCAGGGGGTCGACCCGGATCAGGCTGAACACGGCCATCATCACGATCACGGCCAGCACGGCCTGCGGCAGGTGGTACAGGTACTCGGTGAAGAACAGCAGCACCAGCACCACCGCGATGGCGCTGACAATGGCGAAAAGGCCGGTCTTGGCGCCGCTGCGCGCCGCCACCGCGGAGCGGGAGAAGGAACCGCTGACGGTGTATGAGCTGAAGAAGCTGCCGGCGATGTTCGCCAGGCCCTGGCCGATCAGCTCGCGACTGGTGTCGACCCGATCACCGGTCGTCGTCGCGATCGCCTTCGAGATCGAGGTCGCCTCCATGAAACCGATCAGGGCCATGACCAGGGCAGCCGGCAGCAGCGCCAGGAGGAGGTCCCATTGGATCACGGGCACCGCGAAGCTGGGCAGACCCTGCGGAATGACCCCGACCACGTCGCCGCCGGCGGAAAGGGTCAGGTGCTCGCCCTTGATCTTGGCGACGCGCCAGCGCAGCCCATCGCCCTCGATGCCAGCGGGCAGATCGCCGCGCGTGTAATAGCGGGTCGCGGCTCCCGCGCCCGGCGGACTCCCCACGAGGCTGAAGCCGTGCAGCTCGACATGCAGCCGGGTGCGTTCGCGCTTGGCCTCGGCCAGTTGGAATTCCAGGCTCGGCAGCGGGGCGCGAATATCCGCTGCCTGCTGGACCGCCTCCAGCCCCCCGACCGCCTCCAGTTCCTCGGCCTTGCGGCTGCGATCGCTGATCTCGGCGGTGATCGCGTCGATACGCTCCTCCGCCGCCGCGTAGGCCGTGGCCGACTGGACCAACTGGGGGTCGGCAATCTGGTCACGGTGGACCGTCACCTTGTTCTCGAAACCGATCATCTGGCTGATCGCCGTTGCCACGGCTACCGCGATCAGCACCCCCGGCCAACTCGGTTGATAGCGCCGGAGTCCGGCCATCAGCAGCCAGGCCCCGACCGCGAAAGCCAGCGTCAACAGGTTCAGATCGGGGATCTGAGTGATCACCCGCCACAGGTCGGCGAGGTAGGACTCAGTGCGCGGGAATGGTACGCCGAGCACCTTGCTCAACTGGGAAAGCCCGATGATCAGTGCCGCGGCGTTGGTGAAGCCGACGATGACCGGGCTCGACAGGAGGTTCACCAAGGCCCCGAGGTTGAAGGCCCCCAAGGCGAGGCGCAACACCCCGACCATCAGCGCCAGCATGATGGAGAGGGCGATGAACGGATCGCTGCCGGGAGTGGCGAAGGGGATCAGGGCGGCCGCCGACATCAACGACAGCATGGCCACGGGTCCGGTATGGAGCTGGCTCGACGACCCCCACAGGGATGCGACGATAACGGGAATGAAGGAGGCATAGAGCCCGTAGACGACTGGCAGTCCGGCCAACTGCGCGTAAGCCATGCTCTGCGGAATTAGGATCAAGGCCACCGTTACGCCTGCCAGCAGGTCGGTCCGGACACCCTGGGCGGACAGGGGAAACCAGCGCAGGAAAGGCAGCACCCGGTAGAGTAACGTTGGCATCGCTTGATTCCTCGGGAATTATTCTGCCTGGCAGTATCTCGCCGGCCCCCCCGCGGTATCAAATGGATAGTTGCAAGCCAACCCATCGACTAGGGTCGATGTTTTGCCGGCCTCTCGACAGAGCTACGAAATGCAGAAACGAATCATTGAAGGCGTCGAGGTTCAACTCAGCTCGCGTCATGTCTTCGCTGACCTTGGACTGCCCGATGGCGAGCAACACTCCTTGGCTACGACATCGACAGCGAGGTGCGACCGGCATCCGAGCCGGTCGGACATTGGACGCTCGCAATCGCCTGATAGGGTCACTCAAGCTCTGCGGCCTTTTGACAGCCGCTCCTCGATGCGTTGGGCCGCCTCCTGGATCAGGCTGGTCCATTCGTCGCGCCGCCGCTCGCGTGGGGCGGAGATGGATAGCCCCGCCAGGGGTTCTCCCGCCGGATCGCGGATCAGGACGCCGATGCAGCCGACGCCGATCTCCGCTTCCTCGTTGTCGAAGGCATAACCCTCCGTTAGCCCCTGGCTGGCCTGCCGCCAGAGGTCCTCCACCCGGGTCAGGGTGTACTTGGTGTAGGCCGGCAGCCCGGTGCGGGCGGCATAGTCCTTCACCGCCGTCTCGCCTCCGCTGGCCAGTAGTAGCTTACCCACCGCCGTCACGTGCAGGGGCGCGCGGCTCCCGATCACTTGCTCGACCCGCATCATGCGATGGGGCGTCGCCCGCTCCACGTAGACCACCTCGTCGCCCTCCTTCAGGGTTAGATTGATCGTCTCCTCCACCTGGTCCCGCAGCCATTCCATCACCGGCCTGGCTAGTTCGCGGATGTCCGTCTCGCCTTGACGCAGGGCTGCCCAGGCCGTCAGCCTGGCACCGAAGGCGTACCGCCCCCCCTCACCACGCTGGATGAGACCGTTTTCCCCGGCCGAGGCCAGGATGCGAAACGCGGTGGAGGGATGCAGGCCGGTTTCCGCCGCCAGCACCTTGAGACTGGCCTCGCAGCCGTTGCGGGCAAGGGCATCCAGCAGCGCCACCAGACGGTCGATGACCTGGATACTGCCGCCAACCGTCGCGGGTGTTGGAGTCTTGCGGCGTCCGCTTGACTGCGGGAGGTAGGCGTTAGCGGGTAAGCCACCCGCGGCGTCTTTCGTCATCAAGGTGGTGGATTGACCCTCCTGAGAGTTGGCTCCCCTTTCCTGAGAGGGGGCTGGGTTAGGGGGAGGGGGATGAGAGGCGTTCGGGGGGAGCATGTCAATCTGCGTCATCATTATTTCGTATTATGAAATTATTGCATATTGCGAAATTATAGCAGCCAGTGTAATGTTCACTCAACCTGGATCGTCGCCCCAAGCTGACCGATTCGACTGGCCTGACTGAGTCAACTGAGCTGACGGGGCCAAAAGTATTGCTTTAGGGATCTCGGCAGACGTTCGGGCATTTCCACCCAACGCTTTCTGCCCATCCACGCCTCATCCGCCGCCGCAATTTTGGAGACCGCCATGAAGAACACCACCAACTCCGATGCCGCCACAACCGCCACCGCCACTCTGCCCCAGGACGCCCCGGCCTTCTGCCAGGGCATGCAGTATTTTGGCGAACCCTGGCCTGATTTCGACCGCCATGCCGCCACCCCGGCGGTGAGCGCGGACAGCGGCCGCATCGCCCTGGCCGACGAGACCGCCGCCTACCAGACCCTGCTCATGGCCGATGCCCTGCGTTATGTCACCCTCCACACCTGCGGCTCCAAGGGTTCCGGGCATCCCGGCGGCTTCGCCTCCAGCGCCGAGGCCTATGCCGCCCTGGTGATGCTGGGCCATACCAACATCGTCACCGAGGTGGGTCACCATGCGCCGGGCTTCTACAGCGCCATGTTTCTCGACACCTCTCTGGAGGAGATGGGCATCCGCACCCTGGAGGACATGATGGCGCGCTTTCGGGAGAAGCACGGCCTGCTTGGCCACCTTTCCGGCGCCATCCCCGGCCTGCTCGCCCCCGCCGGTCCCCTGGGTCAGGGCCAGCACTTTGCCATGGCCGGGGCCCTGCTCCACCCGGACAAGCT
>SBFV01000271.1 GCA_006227775.1 Gammaproteobacteria bacterium
GGGTGGGCGATAGCCTCCGCCAGGGCCATGAGTTTCTGGTCCTCGCTCAGGGCCTGGTAATAGGGCGCGCCGGGCTGGCGGGCGAAGAGTTCCGTGACCGCCGCGGTGTGGCGGACCGATTCCTGGCGCAGATCGAGATGCACCAGGTGGAAGCCGAAGCTCTCGGCGAGCCGGATCAGGTCCTGCAGGGTCCCAGCCGCGGCGCTGGCGTCGCCGTGGCTGATGAGGGAGTCGCGGATCAGATAGAGGTCCCGCCGAAAGTCCTTGGCCTCGTCATAACCCCGGGGCGGGTCCTCGGGGGCGTTGGCGAGCCGGGCCTGGACCCGGGCCAGGTTGGCCTCCAGGCGGTGGCGGACGATGGCGAGCTTGCGCCGGTAGGGTTCGTGGACGAAGCGGCGCAGACTCTCGCCCATGGTCTCGACCCAGTAGCTCTCGTCGGCATCCAGGCTGTCGAGGAAGGCCGGGGCCGGCTGGCAGAGGCTGTCGGAGTGGCTGAGCATGCGGCCCAGATCCCGCACCCGCTCGATATATTCCTCCAGCACCAGGCGGTGATGCATGCGCACCGCCAGGGCGGTGGTCTCCGGCTTGACGAAGGGGTTGCCGTCCCGGTCGCCACCGATCCAGGAGCCGAAGCGGATGAAGCTGGGGATACGGATACCGGCCTCGGCCCCATAAACCCGCCGCGTCACCCGTTCCAGGCTGGCATAGACCTGGGGCACCGCCTGAAAGAGGGATTCGCGAAAGAAGTAGAGCCCCTGCTTGACCTCGTCCGCGACCTGGGGCTTGTGGACCCGGACCTCGTCCGTCTTCCACAGGATCTGGATCTGGGCGAGGATGGCGCCGAGTCGTTCCTCGGCCTCCTCGTCGTTGAGGCGACGGGTGCGCAGGTCCTGGGCCAGGAGAAAGATGCGGCGGAAGGTCTCGAGGATGGTGCGGCGCTTGGCCTCCGTGGGATGGGCGGTGAAGACGGGCAGATACAGCAGATGGTCGAAGAGGCGCTGTAACTCCCGCGGGCTGACGCCCTCCGCCTGCAACTGGCGCAGGCTGTGATCGAAGGAGCCGACCCAGAGGGGGCCGCCCTCGCTGACCTGATCCAGCCGGTGGCGATAGCCGTGGACCTCCTCCGCTGTGTTGACCAGGCCGAAGTAGATGGTGAAGGAGCGGATGATCTCCGCCAGGGTCTGGGCATCCAGGCCCTGGATGCGTTGCATCAGCCGGTCGAGCTGGGCGGGGTCCGGTCGCTCGCGCAGGGTGGCGAAGCCCTCCCTCAGCCGTTCCACCATCACCAGGACCCGCTTGGGACTGTGTTCGCGCAGGACCTCGCCCAGCAGGGCGGTGAACAAGTCGATGTCGCGACGTAACTCGTCGTCGGCGGTAGAGGTTTCCATGGGGATTCCGAGCCGACCGGACGGACGGCGCTGCCAGGGATGTCCCGCGTCGGCCGGGAAGGACCGGACGGGAAATGAGGATGGCGGAATCTTACCTTGGCTGGAAGAGGGGGGAAAGCCCGGGGCCATGCCCCGCGGAGGCCCCCGCGCCCGAAGGCGCGGGACGGGCGTCAGACGCTAATCGGCGGACTTGGTGGCCGGCGCGGCGGGAGCCGCATAGGGATAGGCGCCCCATGCGGGATAACCACCCCAACCCGGGTAGCCGTAGCCACCCCAACCGGGATAACCCCAGCCCGGGTAGCCACCCCAGCCTGGGTAGCCACCCCACCCATAGGGATGTCCCCAGCCACCGTAATAAGGATAGTAGCCACCGTACCAAGGATCACCGCCCCAGCCCCAAGGCCCGCCACCCCAGCCACGGAAGGGGTTGAAGGGGCCGAAGAAGGCATTCGCGGAGAAGGATGCCAACACCGTCGAACCGGCGATGGCGGCCGCAAGCAGCAAACGTCTGTTGATCGACATTGTAATTTCTCCTCGAGGATGGAGTCATGCGCGGCCCCGAGAATTACCGCCCGGGGTCCGTCGTCATGAAGAATACTATCGCCCCCGTACGAGGGTTTTGACCTCGATCAAAATATTAGAAGATCCTGTTTATCTAATACTCCTCAGGACTCCGGGGGCCGGCGGCGGGGCTTGAACCCCCTCGGCGGACCTGGCTGGCGCTCCCCGCCGCGCTCGCCCCCCCCGGCATGGAATTCCCGGGGCTTGAAGGGACGTTTGGCCGGACCGCCGTGCTCCCTCTCCCGGCCAGCCCCCGCCAGGCTGATGTTGAGCCGCTTGCCACGCACGAACACCCCGCGCAGGTGCTGGAAGATCTCCCGCGGCATGCCCTCCGGCAGGTCGACCAGGCTGTAATCGTCCTCGATGTCGATGCGACCGATGTAGCGCCCCTCAAGCCCGGCCTCGTTGGCGATGGCGCCCACGATCTCCCGCGGGGCCACGCCATCACGGCGGCCGACCTCGATACGATAGCTCACCAGCCCGGTGTCCCGATCCCGCTCACGGGCCCGTTCCTCCCCGTGCCCCCCCTCGCCATGACGACCGAATCCCGCCTCGAACCGGGGCTCCGGCCGCTCCTGACGTCGTTCCGGTCGATCGGGGCGGCCGAAGCGGTCGGCGGGTCGTTCCTGCCCTTCCGTCCGCGGCGGCCGCGGGGCGCCCTCAAAGCCTTGGCCCCGTTCGGCTCGTGGCCTGAGTGGTCGGCGGCCCTCTCCCTCGCCCCGCCCGGGACGTTCGCGATAATCGTTGCCCGGGGCGTGGCTCTCCTCCTCATCCCCTTCGGCCCACTGGGAGCGTTCGTGATGCTCCTGCTGGTAAAGGCGCTCACGCCAATCCTCTGGCCGCATGAAGTCAAGCCCCTCCACCCATTGCCGCCGCTCCGGGCGGGGGGGGCTTTCCTGGAAGGGCTTGCGGGGGGGCCGCTCCCGCTCCGGGCGGGGGAGGGGAGGACGCTCGGCAAAACCCCCGCGCTCCCGGCTTTCAGGGTAGCGCTCACGCCCTTCCGGGTAGCGCTCACGGCCTTCCGCGTAGCGCTCACGCCCTTCCGGGTGGCGTTCCCGGCGATCGAAGCGCGCCTCCTTTTCCTCCCGCCGCTTGAACTTGGGCTTGAGCGCCGGTTCAGGTTCCGGGGCCGGTTGCAGGGGGCGCTCCCGTTGGGCGAGGAAGCTTAGGGCGGCGGCGATGTCCATGGCCTCCAGTTCACCCTCACGGGCGATGCGGGCCACCAGGCGGTAGAAGAAGTCCAGATCCGCCTCCGCCAGCGTCTTAGTGATCTGGGCGGAGAATCGCTCGATCCGGTGGGCGCTGAGGTCGGCCGGGGTGGGGACCGGCAGTTCGGGAATACGCCGCCGAATGGTGCGCTCGATGGCCTTGAGCAGATGGCGCTCTCGGGGCTCGACGAACATCAATGCGCGCCCCTCGCGGCCGGCGCGGCCAGTGCGGCCGATGCGGTGGACGTAGGAGGCGGGGTCCATGGGCATGTCGTAGTTGACCACCAGACTCAGGCGCTCCAGGTCCAGGCCCCGGGCCGCCACGTCGGTGGCCACCAGGATGTCCAGACGCCCGCGCTTGAGGCGCTCCACGGTGCGCTCCCGCTCACCCTGGGTCATGTCGCCATTCAAGGGCTCGGCATTGAAGCCATGAGCGGTGAGCTTTTCCGCCACCTCCAGGGTCTGGAGCTTGGTGCGGACGAAGACCAGCATGGCATCGAAGGACTCCACCTCCAGTACCCGGGTCAGGACGTCGATCTTGTGGAAGCGGGTGACCAGGCAATGGTACTGATCGACGGTCTCCACCGTCTCCGTGGCCGCCGCCAGGCAAACCTCCACCGGATCGCGCAGATGGGCGTGGGCGACTTGGCGGATAGCCTCGGGCATGGTGGCTGAGAACAGGGCCACCTGCCGCTCCGGCGGAGTTTGGCCGAAGATCCAGTCGATATCCTCGGCGAAGCCCATGTCGAGCATCTCGTCGGCCTCGTCCAGGACCAAGGCGCGCAGGCCCTTGAGATCCAGCGTGCCACGGCGGAGATGGTCCATGACCCGCCCCGGCGTACCGACGATCACCTGAACGCCGCGCTCCAGTTGCCGCGCCTGAAGCCCAAAACTGGAGCCGCCATACAGGGGCAGAACGTGGAAGCCACGCAGGCCGCGGGCGTAGGTCTGGAAGGCCTCCGCCACCTGAAGGGCCAGTTCCCGGGTGGGGGTCAGGACCAGCACCTGGGGCTGGGGCCCAAGACCCATGTCTACCCGGCTGATCAGCGGCAAGGCGAAGGCCGCCGTCTTGCCCGTGCCCGTCTGGGCCTGGCCGAGCAGATCACGCCCGGTCAGCAGGTGGGGGATGCACTGGCACTGGATGGGTGTCGGCAGTTCATAGCCCAGGGCCTGGACGGTATCCAGGACGGCCGGGGCCAGGCCGAGCTGGTCGAAACCCTCGCAGGCGAGGAGAGGGTCCAGGTTGGCGCCGTTGTCCGGCGCGGCCGCATCCTTGGGTGATGGGTTTTCCAATTCCATGGGCGATGGATTTTCCAAGGTGGAGGAGGGTTCCACGGTGATAACCTCGGGGACCTGGGACAGGTGAACAGAGACAGTCAGGCGCACAGCGAATGGTCCCCGGCGGGGCGAGCTGGCGCGTTGGAGCAGTCCGGATGGACTGAGCAAAATAGCACGATCCCGCGGGAAAGACACGGAAAAATCACCCCTTGAGCTCGCGGATGGGATTTCCGGCCTCCCCAGCCAGGCGACACCGGCCCCAGAAAAATCTT
>SBFV01000350.1 GCA_006227775.1 Gammaproteobacteria bacterium
GTGGCCACGCCACCGGCGTTGGCGGCTTTGCCCGGGCCATAGAGGATCTTGGCATTGAGGAAGACATCCACGCCCTCCGGGGTAGTGGGCATGTTGGCACCCTCGGATATGCAGATGCAGCCGTTGGCCACCAGCAGCTTGGCATCGCTCTCGTCGATCTCATTCTGGGTGGCGCTGGGGAAGGCCAGGTCGCACTTGACGCCCCAGGGCCGCTGGCCTGGGAGGAACTGGGCGTTCGGGAAGCGGCTGGCATATTCGCTGATGCGGCCGCGGCGGATGTTCTTGAGATCCATGACCCAGGCGAGCTTTTCGGCGTCGATGCCATCCTCATCGACGATAGTACCGCCGGAGTCGGAGAGAGTGATGGGCTTGGCGCCGACATGCAGGAGCTTCTCGACCGTGTACTGGGCAACATTGCCGGAGCCGGATACGGTGGCAGACTTACCATAGAGGCCCTCGCCGCGGGTGGCCATCATCTCCTGGGCGAAATAGACGGCGCCATAGCCGGTGGCCTCGGGACGGATCAGGGAGCCGCCGTAAGACAGGCCCTTGCCGGTGAGGACGCCGTTGAAGCGGTTGGCGATGCGCTTGTACTGGCCGAAGAGGTAGCCGATCTCGCGGCCGCCGACGCCGATGTCACCGGCGGGGACGTCGGTGTCGGGGCCGATGTGGCGATAAAGCTCGGTCATGAATGACTGGCAGAAGCGCATCACTTCGTTGTCGCTCTTGCCCTTGGGGTCGAAGTCGGAACCGCCCTTGCCGCCGCCCATGGACAGGGTGGTGAGGCTGTTCTTGAAGACCTGCTCAAAGGCCAGGAACTTGAGGACGCCCAGGTTGACGGTGGGATGGAAGCGCAGGCCGCCCTTGTAGGGGCCGATGGCGCTGTTCATCTCGATGCGGAAACCACGGTTGATCTGGATCTGACCCTGATCGTCGATCCAGGGCACGCGGAACATGATCACGCGCTCTGGCTCCACCATGCGGTCGAGGATGCGCGCCTGACGATAAGCGCTGGAGGACTCGTAGACCGGATAGACCGATTGCACGACCTCATGAACGGCCTGATGGAATTCGGGCTCATTGGGGTTTCTGGCCACGACCTCGGCCACGAACGCTTCGATTGCCTGTGTATGCGATGCCATAGTTTTATTAATTGCGGGGAATCCCGCCTCAGTGGATAAGGGTGAATATCGCGCGGATAGGGATGGCCGCGCCGGGAATCCATGATCGGCTGAGACAAGCACGGGGCGCGTTCCGAGCCTTTCAAGGGGCGGCAAATGATAGGCCCTGGGTAGTTCTCACGCAAGCTTGATCAATCGGCAATGAGCCCAGGTGCGCAATGAAATGAACGCATCATCAGAGGGGTGAAGAGACGATATCAATGATGGCTAACTAGCGGGAATCGTCGGGTCGGTTGGGTCCCGTTCCACCCCTCCTTGACCGCGCAATGACGGGAATGCTCCAACCGGCCCCTTAGCTGGAAAAAATTCCTTTTTCTTAATTAAAATAAGTAGATGGGGTGCGATAATTCTGAATATTCCGTTTCCGATTGCGCGGGTAGGTTATCATCGCCGAGATCGATCGATTCGGGGAAATTTTATTGCCGGGGTATTCCCGGGGCCTTGCGATTTTCCGCTTCGGCGGAAGCGGGTGAGGGGGCCTCTGGAAGGTCAGTTCACTCAGGGGATGAGGTCATCAAACCTTCGAGGATAGATTGCTCATCCTTCCCGGCGGATGCCTCCCGATGAGGCGAAACCCGGGGATTGATTGACGCGGGGGATATAGTCCCGGAGGATTGGCTAATACCCAATGCAAGGGTAGCTTGAACCATTTGCTTCGGGCCGGGCTCTCTGTTGGATTCTGGCGACAGGGGTCCTGTTTCACCTCTTCCCGGGTGTTGGCCCCATGCCCGAATGATCGGCATTAGGATGCCTGGCGGGGGATACTTCCAGTTGCTTTATTGATGACATATGCCCTGGTGTGGGGCTTTGAGTGACAGCGTAACTCAATTATCAGCTTGCGTGGACCAGATAGCGTTCAAGGGGGGCAAGCCCCATGACGGGATTGATCGGTTTACGAGGCCAGATCAGCCGGGCCAGATCAGTCCAGGCGGCGCGCCAACAGGAAGGCCACAGCCGCTACTGGCGCCGGGCCAGCGGGCCAGGTGTTCGACATCCTCCTAGGAGGGGGCATGGCAATCACCTTGCCGGGGAACGTCTCGGCGCGGGGGGCTGGCAAGGCAAGCATAGGCCCTCGGTCAGACAGGGCCTATAATCCGGACCGGTACCTCATTTCCCATTCCGCCTGGCTGGGCTTACGCTGGGTATTCACCCGGGTCAGCACCGCCACCGCACGGCAGGCCATCCCATGATCGAATCCCATTTCAGCACCGGCATCACCGCCCTGGATCGTGTCTTCCGTGGCCTGCTGCCCGGCGACAATCTGGTCTGGCATCTGGACGACATCGCCGATTTTGCGCCCCTCATCCCGGCCTATTGCCGGGCGGCGCACAAGGAGGGCCGCCGGCTGATTTATTTCCGCTTCGCCGATCACCCGCCCCTGCTGCGGGAGGCCGATCATGGCGAGGTGCGGGAGATCGACGTCGCCATCGGTTTCGAGCGTTTCATCACCCAGGTCCGCGCCGAGATCCGGGAGGCGGGGCGCGGGGCCTTCTTCGTCTTCGACTGCCTTTCGACCCTGGCCGAGGCCTGGTCCAGCGATCGCATGCTGGGCAACTTCTTCATGCTCACCTGCCCTTATGTCTTCGACCTGGAGTCCCTGGCCTACTTCCCCCTGCTGCGCAACACCCATTCCACCCAGGCGACGGGACCCATCTCCCGCACCACCCAGATCCTCACCGAGGTCTACCGGCACAAGGGCAAGGTCTACATCCAGCCCAGTAAAGTGGAACACCGCTATTCGCCGACCATGAACATGCTGCATGTCTGGGAGGGCGATCGGTTCACGCCCATCTCCGACAGCGCTACCATTGCCGAGATCCTTACCGCCAAGCCCTGGGCGGGGCTGGATGCGGTGCATTTCCGCCTGGGCAAGTGGAACCGGACCTTCCTGCATGCCGAGCGGATCTGGGAGCGGCAGGAGCGCGGGGAGGAGGTGGGGGACGAGGCCAGGGAGGTGTTCCGCACCCTGACCGAGATGGTCTTCAGCCGCGAGGAACGGGTGCTGACCCTGGCGGAGCGGTACCTGGACCTGGGCGACCTGGTGACCATCTGGAAGCGCATCATCGGTACCGGCCTGATCGGCGGCAAATCCGTCGGCATGCTCCTGGCCCGGGCCATTCTGCGCAAGGTCGATCCCCGTTGGCGGGAGCTGCTGGAGGCGCACGACTCTTTCTTCCTTGGCTCCGATGTCTATTACTCCTACCTGGTGGACAATGGCTGCTGGCTGCACCGCCAGCGCCAGATCACCGGCCAGGACGCCCTCCTCGATGACCTCCACGAGGCCCGCCGGCGCATCATCACCGGGCGTTTTCCGCCGGAACTCATGGAGGAGTTCGTGGAGATGCTGGACTACTTCAGCCAGTCACCCATCATCGTCCGCTCCAGCTCTCTGTTGGAGGACAGCTACGGCAACGCCTTCGCCGGCAAATACGAGAGCGTCTTCTGCGCCAACCAGGGCTCCCACCAGAAGCGCCTGGACGACTTCCTCGCCGCGGTCAAGACCATTTACGCCAGCACCCTGAGCGAGAAGGCCCTGCGCTATCGCGAGCAGCGCGGCCTGCTCGACCGGGACGAGCAGATGTCACTGCTGGTGCAGCGGGTTTCCGGCCGGCGCTATGGCAGTCACTTTTTCCCCCAGGTCGCGGGGGTGGGCCTGTCGAAGAACCCCTATGCCTGGCACAAGCTCATCGACCCGGCGGCGGGCATGGTGCGCCTGGTCTTCGGCCTCGGTACCCGGGCGGTGGACCGCTCCGATGACGACTATACCCGGGTGGTGGCCCTCAATGCCCCCAAGCGCCGGCCAGAGAGCGACGACGACGAGGTGCGCCAGTACTCCCAGCGGCGGGTGGACGTCATCGACCTGGACGCCAGCCAGGTAGTGGCGGTGGAGTTCACCGACATGACGGCGCGTAAGGACGATCTGCCCCTGCACATCTTCAGCTCCCGGGACGAGGGCCTGGTACGGCGGGCGGCCAACCAGGGCCGGCCGGCCCCGGATGTCCGCCTCCTCACCTTCGAGCATCTCCTGACCCAGACCCCCTTCGTTAACGACATGCGGGAGATGATGCGCATCATCGAGGAGGCCTACGACAATCCGGTGGACGTGGAATTCACCGCCAACTTCGGCGAGGGGGAGAACGGCGAGGGCTACCGCATCAACCTGGTGCAGTGCCGCCCCTTGCAGATCTCCGCCGATACCGCTGGGGCCAACCTGCCAGCCCTGGCCGCCACGGGCGAATTGGTGCTGGAGGCCGCGGGGGCCGTCATCGGCAAGAGCCGCCAGCTCGGTATCGACCGCGTCATCTATGTCATGCCCAAGGTCTATGGCCTCCTCCCCATGCAGGATCGTTACGCGGTGGCGCGCCTCATCGGCCGTATCCTGCGCGTGGACAAGGAGCCGCGTCGGGTCATGCTCCTGGGCCCCGGGCGCTGGGGCACCACCATGCCCATGCTGGGGGTGCCCGTCTCCTTCGCCGAGATCGACAAGGTCGCCGTGCTGTGCGAGATCGTCGCCATGCGCGAG
>SBFV01000234.1 GCA_006227775.1 Gammaproteobacteria bacterium
GCTGGTACGGCCACGCCGTGGAATGGACGGAGGAAATCGATCTGGGTGCCGACCAGCTCTATGAGCGATGCAAGGAAGAGGCCGGTTTGCCGACACCACGGATGTTCGACGACTGGATGAAGCGTAATCGACTCTCCTTGCAGACCGCCGCCGATGCGCTCGGTTTATCCAGGCGTGCGGTGGCCTATTACCGCAATGGGACCAAGCCCATTCCGCGTCAGACGTGGCTGGCTTGCCTGGGATGGGAAATCACGCGACCGGCGCCCAAAACGCTGCCGTGTTCCTTGCCCACGGCCAACGAGTACGCTGCTTCACACGCTTAACTACCCTGTTGGCCACGCCTCGACCACGCGTATGGTTTCAATGAATCAGTGTCTCCCTAAGGGGCAGGGGGAGTGACCTGTACAAACACCCGCGGCGTGTATAGTGACTTATCCCCTTTGCACAAGTACACGTCTTTGTTCAGGTTGCAATTGTTGTCGTTGAGCGGGTCGCCGTTGTCATAAGCGGCCGACCAAGGCCCGGAGAGCCAGAGCATCTCCCCGGGGTAGCCCTGGACGATTCCGTCAACCGTAACGGTGATGGTCTTCATTTCCTCGTCGTCGAGGACCGTGGGCCATGTAATCGTCTCGGTCGTCCCATTCTTGCCCTTGCTCCTCGGGGTAGCTGTCCAGTCCTCCCCAGGAACCGTGACAGCCTCCTTAAAGCTGGTCCACTCCGATGTACCGCCTTCTACCTTAACGGGCAAGTCGTCGATGCCGGTGCAGTTCAGAACCTCGATGGTGTAGTCCCAAGGACCATCATCACCGGCATCCACGACACCCTGGCCCGCGGCGCCCTGGATCCGCAGCACCACCACGTCCTCGTAACCGCCGCAGACGCCATCCTCCGATGCCACGAAGTCAATGTCGACACAGGGGCTTTCCGAGCTAGCAAAGTCATTGGTCCCCGTATACTCAGTACGGTAACCATAGGTTGCGTCAGGGAACCCGGTCGTGAATACGTCATAAGTTACGTCATCTGAACCCGGCGGGTCAGAGGGGTTGGGCAACGCGACGGTGGTGTAGGTCCGGAAGGGCCCGTTGCCGTGATCCTTGCATTCCTTCGGGATACCCTCGGTACTCGCGCCCGTGTTGGTATGCGGTCCCGTGATCGCGAGGTCTCCCTCTTCTACCGCTGCTCCGTGTGTACCACCGGCGCATCCGGGTTGGCTGTTAGCCTCCGTGACCCGGCCAGTGATCTCCACGTTGGTGCCTGCGGTGACACCCGTGAGGACAGGGGGGGCAAACTCGATACTGGATTGCGTACATGTATTCTGTCCCGCTGCTTGCGCGGCCCCACCTGCGATCAACAGAGTCGAGGCCAAGGCTAAGCCGATGGGTGGATGATATGAGTCTAGTTTCATTAGTATCTCTCCTAGAATAGTCATCCCCCGGTAAAGCCGGGTGCTTTCAGTTAATGAGCCGCTAGAGGCGGTGGAGCGGGGGCGCTAACAGGCCCCGCGCGGAGTCCTCGCCATTCAGGCAGGGCTCCAGACGGTGTGACTCCTCCTCGTGCGCGGCATAGGTCCCACTGGCAATCGTCAGCCAGCCTGTCATACTCAAAACGGCGATCATGGTGCGGTTCATGGCCGTTTCCTCTCGCGTCGTTTGCGGTTGACCTCCGCCCCCGCCCGGGAACGGAGGGGAGTGGCTCAGGGCCACTCCGTAAGCTTATTGTGGTCAATCCCGCGCCAAAGCATTATTGGACGAATGGCTTAATACCCGAGTGGCCTGTTGGGATACCCATGATGCAAGTCATTGTTTAAATTTTACTTAACTCTTCATTTCCACCTTCCTTTTCCCCGGTCGGCCTACGCCTGACGTATTAGGCCCTCCTCTTGGGCGTTGGGGATGGGAGCAACGGCGGGCGCCACCGATGAAAATCCTCATCGCGGACGATCATCCCTTGCTGCGGGACGCACTGAGTCAACTGCTCCGCACGCTGGAGAGCCAGGTGATCCTGCTGGAGGCGGCCGAAGGCGACGCGGTGCGCCGCCTGGTCCAGGAGCACCCCGATCTGGATCTGCTGCTCCTGGATATCGGTCTGCCGGGGGTGCGGGGCCTGGACCTGTTCCACGAACTGCGCCAGCACCAGCCGACCCTGCCCCTCGTGGCGTTCTCGGGGATCGAAGATCCGGACACCGTCAGGGCGGTCCTGGCCGGTGGCGCCGTGGGCTTTATCCCCAAATCCTCCCCGCCGCCGGTCATGCTCAATGCCCTGCGCCTGGTGCTGGCGGGTGGTTGCTACCTACCCCCCGCCGTGCTGGCCGAGGCCGCGGCCGCGCCGGCGGAGGTAACCGCGGCCGCCCTGGGTCTGACCGAACGCCAGCAACAGGTGCTGCACTGCCTGGCGCGGGGGCTGGCGAACAAGGAGATCTGTCGCGTCCTCGGTCTGGCGGAGGCGACGGTGAAGATCCATGTCTCCGCCATCCTCAAGGCCTTGCGCGTGACCTCGCGCACTCAGGCGGTCATCCGTGCCACCCAACTGGGGCTGGTGCCGCCGGACCCGAACGGCGCGACTCAGGCGCCCCCCCGGGGGGGGTCGGGGTCGGGCTCGGGGGCCTGAAGCGACGCGGTCGCCAGGAGGTGGGTCAACAGGACCCGCAGGCGGGTGGCCGCGACCGGTTTTGACAGCAGGGGCAGACCACTGTCCCGGATCCGGCGCAGGGACTCGGGGCTGGTGTCGCCGCTGAGGAGGGCGCCGGGTATCGGCAGGCCCGCCGCCACCCGCAAGCGCTGGATGAGCTCCAGACCCGTGGTCTCCCCCCGGAGTTGGTAATCGCAGAGGATGACATCGGGCAGCCGGTCCGCCGCCTCGATGGTGGCCAGGGCGGCGTCGGCAGCGGTGGCGGTGAGCACCGCGCAGTGCCAATGTTCCAGCAGGCCACGCAGGGCTTCCAGGACCAGGGCGTCATCATCCACGATCAGGATCAAGGCCCCCGCCAGGATAGTCGTCCGGTCCAGCCGCGGCGCGGGCCCCGGCTGGACGGTTGGCTGTCCCCGGGGCAGGTCGATGGCAAAGCGGGAGCCCCGCCCCGGTCGCGAGGTGACCTGGATATGACCGCCGAGCAAGCGGGCCAGGCGGGAGGCAATCGCCAGCCCCAGACCCAATCCCTGCCGCCGGTCCTGGGTTGGATCAGGGGTTGGATGGGGGATCTGGTAGAACTCCTGGAAGATGGTCCGTTGGAGCGCGACAGGGATGCCGATCCCCGTGTCATAAACCGCGATGCGGACCTGGTCCCCCCGTCGGCGGCAACCGACGAGGATGCCCCCGCGCTCGGTATAGCGGATGGCATTGGCGATCAGGTTGAGCAGGATACGCTCCACCAGAATGAGGTCACTGCGCACCCAGGCCCGGCAGGGTACGATCCGCCAGCGCAGGCCCTTGTCCACCGCCGTGGGGGCAAAGGCGGTATCAAGCCGCTGGAAAAGGTGATTGACTGGAAAATCGGCCATCGCGGGTGACACCAGGCCCGCGTCGAGGCGGGAAATGTCCAGGATGGCATCCAGCAGTTCCTGCATCGCCGTGGCCGCGGCCTGGGCCTGGGCGGCGAGGCGCCGGGTCTCCGGGTCCGGGATGCGGTCGTGCAACTGGGCGACAAACAGCCCCAGGGCCTGCATGGGCTGGCGCAAATCATGGCTCGCGGCGCGGAGAAAGCGCGAGCGCGCCTCGCTGGCGAACTCGCTTTCGCGGGTGCGCGCAGCCAGTTGCGCCGCCTGCCAGCGGGCCTGGCTCAGGGCCTGCATCAGGGCCGCCAACAGCAGGCTGGTCACCATCCCCCCGCCAGCGACCAACAACACTTTGGGATCGGTGACGGCGGCGGGAAAGGCGGCGGCCCGGGACACGCGCAGGGTCCAGACTTTCCCATTGAAATCCACGGGTACCCGCACCTGCCCCGCTGACGGGATCTCCGCCAGCGGCTCGTCTGCGTGGCAATCATAAAGCAGGCGCTCGGGCCCGATGCCCGCGCCGTCGTAGATGGCGAGGCGGACGCGATGGGTTTCGTGCAGATCCCAATCATCGAGGATGCTGGCCATCAGATCATCCATACGGTAGGGGCTGTAGACCCAGCCGACCAGGGCGGCCTGGCGTTCCGCCGCGGTGGTGGCGGGCATGTTCGGGCGATAGAGCGGGACGTACATCAGCGTCCCCGCCTGGATGTCCTCGTCGGTCTCCTGGACGAGCAGGACCTTGCCGGACAGCGCGGCCACGTCCAGATCGCGCGCCCGCGTCATCGCCTCGCGGCGCAGGGGATCCGCGAACATGTCGTAACCGAAGGCGCGCCGATTACGCCCGCTGAAGGGTTCCAGATAGACGATCGCGGTATAGACCGCCCGCTCGCCCGCGGGCCAGACGCGATACTCCGGGAACCCCTCCGCCCGCACCGCCCGCTCATGGTCGCGCAGGTCTGCGGCCGGAATGAGTTGGGCGAAGCCGATGCCCTGAATCCCGGGGAGGTTGAGGTCAATCCGGCTCCGCGCCACGAAGGTCCGCCACTCCTGCCGGGTCACCCGCTCCGAGCCCGCGAAGTGCGCGGCCCCGCTGCGCAGGACCTGGGCATGGGCGCGCAGCCGGGTCTGGACCTTGGCCGCCAGCTCCGCGGCGATCAGTTCCAGTTCCCGGCGCTGATCCCGCTCGACCCCGCTGAGGGTGTAGAGA
>SBFV01000055.1 GCA_006227775.1 Gammaproteobacteria bacterium
TTTGACGGGTATAGCTGTCCCAAATTGCGGACCTTTGGCCAGACTCCCCTCAGTTACCGACCGGGAAGAAACTGAAACAGAAGGGGTTCGTCCTGACCGACAAAGGGACTCAAGACCCCATCCGCCGGGTTCAGCGCCCGTAGATCTCCACCATCCGTCGCACCTTCTGGCTCAGCCCTTCGGGAACCATGTCCCAGGCGAAACGCCAGGTCCAGTTGCCCGCGGCGGTGCCAGGGACGTTCATGCGGTGGACGCCGTCCAGTTCCAGCAGGTCCTGCATGGGCAGCACCGCCAGGGTGGCGCGGGAGGACAGGGCGGCGCGCACCAGGGGCCAGGGCATGGGTTCGGCTGAATGCCCCAGGAACTCGTCCACATAGCCCTGGCCGGCCGGGTCCAATGACAGGTACCAGCCGAGGCTGGTGTCGTTGTCGTGGGTGCCGGTATAGACCACGGCGTCGCGATCGTGGTGGAAGGGCAGATAGGGGTTGCTCGCCCCACCATCGAAGGCGAACTGGAGGATCTTCATCCCCGGGAAACGGTACTTGCGCCGCAGGGCCTCCACCTCCGGGGTGATGACTCCCAGGTCTTCGGCGATCAGGGGCAGATTGCCGAAGCGCTGGTGCAGGCGCTCGAAGAGTTCGTCCCCCAGCGCCTTCACCCAGCGACCATGGATGGCGAATTCCTCCGTGGCCGGTATCTCCCAATAGGCCTCGAAGCCACGAAAGTGGTCGATGCGGATCAGGTCGAAGAGCCGCAATTGGGTGCGGATGCGGTCCAGCCAGAAGCGGAAACCCTCGGCCTCCATTTGCGGCCAGCGGTAGAGAGGATTTCCCCAGCGCTGGCCGGTGGCCGAAAAATAGTCCGGCGGCACCCCGGCGACCACGCGGGGGCTGCCGTCGGGATGCAGGTCGAAATCCTGGGGCCGGGCCCAGACCTCGGCGCTGTCATGGGCGACGAAGATGGGCATGTCGCCGAACAGCTTGATGTCCCGCGCCGCGGCGTGCTCCCGCAGCCTGCCCCACTGACGGAAGAAAAGGAACTGCTCGAAACCGATGCTGTCGATGCACGCCGCCAGACGGGTCCGCGCCTGCGTCAGGGCCTGAGGCTTGCGGTCGCGCAAACCCGGGGGCCACTGCCACCAGCCCTGGCGGCGATCTTCATGTATAGCCCGGAACAGGGCATAGTCCGCCAGCCAGTAGCGATTCTCCGCGCTAAAGGTGGCGAGGGCCGCGCGCTCCTGCTCATCCGCCCGGGCCTGGAATCCCGCCCAGGCCAGGGACAGGGACGCAAGCTTGGCCGCTTCGGTGTCATCGGCGGGTAACTCGGCGAGCCAACCCGCCTCCACCAAGGGCTCCAGGGCGATCAGCAGGGGCTCGCCGGCATGAGCGGAACTGTTCTGGTAGGGGGAACGCTCACTCAGGGTGGGGCCGACCGGCAGCATCTGCCAGACGGTCATGCCACTGTCCGCGA
Organism: Gammaproteobacteria bacterium; assembly: GCA_006227775.1. Lineage (GTDB taxonomy): Bacteria > Pseudomonadota > Gammaproteobacteria > Chromatiales > Chromatiaceae > M0108. Next base: position 1,471 of record SBFV01000055.1, read on the forward strand.
GAAAGTCGATGAAGGCATGGGCCTCGGGACCCAGACTGCCGCAGGGGCCGCGACCGGGCAAGGAGGTCAGATGCAGCAGCACCCCCGCGCGTCGGCGGTCGAGGCGCATGGGGGAAGAGCGGGATTCAGTCACCATGACATGATGCTCCATGGCCGAAGCGGATGCCGAGGCCCGAGCTGACCCGTGCCTGGCAAGCCACTTCGTTCGCCAGGGATGGACCGGAAGGGAAGCCGGTCCCGAGGGCTGACGCGATGGGGGGCTCGCCTGAACCGTGGACGGCCGTCAAAGTTCGAGCTGGGTGCGGCCCGTCTCGGACCGCAGCTCGCGGATCACCTCCTCCAGACGTTCCACCGAGGCATTGACGGCCTCCCTCACCGCCTCCCGGACCAGCAGTTCCAGGTCTTCACGATGGGCTTTATCGATCTGACGGCCCACCTCGGAAGGCAACAGTTCGATAAAGCCATCAACCACTTCGCGTGCCAGCAACTGGGGATCGATCGTCATCGTCTTCTCCGGGAGGGTGCGGTCGGAACAGGATCTTGCCGCGGAACAAGCGGCATTCTACGCCTTTCCGCCTTCCCTGGAATCCTACGCCGGCTTCTTGCGGGGCCCTTCCCAGCGTCGGACCAGACCCGCGTCGATCCCGAAGAGGTCAAGCAGCCGCCCCACCGTGTGGTCGATAAGGTCCTGGATCGTCCGGGGGTTACCGTAAAAGGCGGGCATGGGCGGGCAGATGATGGCCCCGAGACACGCGGCCTCGTGTAACAGCCGCGTATGACCACGATGCAGGGGCGACTCCCGGGGCATCAGCACCAGGCGCCGTCCCTCCTTGAGGGTCACATCCGCCGCCCGGACCAGCAGATGGTCGGCATAACTGTTGACGACCCCTGACAGGGTCTTCATGGAACAAGGAGCGATGATCATGCCGGAGGTGGGAAAAGAACCGCTACTCACGGACGCCGCCAGGTCCTGGTCCCGATAGATCCGGTCCGCCAGGGCCTCCACCTCCCGCAAGGTCCGGTCGGTCTCCAGGGCGATGTTCAGCTTGGCGCCCCGGCTGACGATCAGGTGGGTCTCCACCTCCGGCAGGGGGCGCAGGACCTCGAGCAGCCGGATGCCATAGATGACCCCGGAAGAGCCGGAGATGCCAATAACGAGGCGCTGGGGAGTGGCCATGTTCAGGCCGGGACCACCGGTCGCGGAAAGCGCAGTTGCTGATCGTAGGGAAAGATGTCCTCCCAGACGCCGCTGGCGGTTTTCTTCTGCCGCTGCTGCCAGTAGCGATAGTCGTAGATCTCCGGATGGGTGTCGAACAGTATCCGGCGGATCTCCTGGCTAGTGGTCAGAAAGGTCGGGAACTCCTCCGGGAAGACATCGCCGGGATTCACCGTGTACCAAGGCTCGGCGCTCATCTCATCATCCAGGGTGCGGGCCTGGGGGATCTTGCGGAACTTGCACTCGCTCAGGTAGCAGATCTCATCGTAGTCATAGAAGACCACCCGGCCCTGACGGGTGACGCCGAAATTCTTGAACAGCAGGTCTCCGGGGAAGATGTTGACCCCCATGAGTTCCTTGATGGCCAGACCCCAGTCGTCCAGGATGGCGCGCTGCTCGGCTGGGCTCGCCTTGGCCAGATAGAGGTCCAGGGGGGTCATGCGCCGTTCGATATAGAGGTGGCGGATTACCAGCATATCCCCTTCCCGTTCGATAAGGGAGGGTATCTCCTTCTCCAACTCCGCCAGCAGTTCCGGCGCGAAGCGGTTGATGGGGAAGGCGACATCGGAGAACTCCAGGGTATCCGCCATACGCCCCATGCGGTCATGGTGCTTGACCTGGAGATAGCGTTGCTTGACTTGCTGGCGGGTGACGTCCTTCTGTGGCGGGAAACGGTCGCGGATCACTTTGAAAACATAGGGGAAGGATGCAAGGGTGAACACCAGCATGACCAGACCACGGGTGCCAGGGGCGATCTGAAGGCAATCCTCCGAATCGGCCAGGTGAGTGAGAAAATCCCGGTAGAACTCGTTCTTGGCCTGTTTGAGGAAGCCAATGCTCATGTAGAGATCGGAGAGGGACTTGCCCGGCATGAGGCTGTGCAGAAAGTCCACGGTGGCCGCGGGCACGGGTGTCTTGACCATGAAGTAGGCGCGGGTGAAGCTGAACACCAGCTCCATCTGCTTGCGGGTGGTGAGGAGGGTATCCGCGAAAATCTCCCCCGCTTCATTGTTGACCAGGGGGATGATAAAGGGGTGGCACTCCTGGCCAAGTACGACCCGCCCGATCAGATAGGCCGCCTTGTTGCGATAGAAGGGTGATTCAAGCACATCGATGCGGACCTCGTCCGGAATCTGGGCGCCGAAGGGACCCCGAGCCCGGAAGGCGGCGGCGATGCGCTGGGTGTCCCGCTGAATGTCCTCGTAGGGCAGCGAGAAATAGAAGGCGGAGAGGATCTCCCAGACGCAGTGCTCCAGCCCCCCGTCCCGGGGATGAAAGGACATGTAAACGAGATAACCGGCGGCGAGGGCCTCGCGATCAACGGTGGAGATCAGGAAAATGTTGTCATTATTGAAGTATTTGCGGTCGAAGAGCCGGCAGAAGACCGAGTTGTAGAAGGTTTCCGCCAGCTCGGGACGGCTGTGGCGGGCCAGCAAGGCCTGGTAGGCGCGCTTGACCTCCTGCCAGAGCGGCTCATTGAGGTCCTGGATGCCGAAGGCCGAACGCACCTTTTCGATGGTCTCGAGCACCCGCAGGTCGTAAAAGTTGATGCGATTGGCGGAGGCGACCCGCCCGGACTCCCAATCGGCCCGCTCGAAGCGTTTGCGGGCGGAGCTGGTGATCTCCTGGAAGATGGAATAATGCCGGTCGAAGCCGGTCAGGATGGAACGGGCTATCTGCCGGGCCCTTTCCAATAGCTCTTCGTTCATGAACCGTTTCTCCCAGCGAATGGGCCATCGCGCCAGTACCCGGGGCATCCAATACCGACTCCGAGAACCTCCCGGGGGGCTGGGCCAGAGATCAGCGCCATCCAGATAGTACCGTGACGAACCCGTCAAGGGCGATGTCAGGGCAAGGGGCATGCTTTCCTCCCATCGAGCGAATCATTGATTACTACAAATGTCTATATTGAATTTTTTGACTTTATAAACTCATCGTTTTACTACATTTTGTTGCACTGCACAATACAGGGGTCCACCGGCCCTGACAACCACGAATGTCAACCCGCATCCACAGGAGACGTACATGCCTCAGGTCCAGATCCTCGCCCCCGTCCCCTCCGCCCTCCAGCAAGTCCTTTCCCCCGAGGCGCTGGACTTCGTGGTGGACCTGGAGCGGCGTTTCGGCCCCCGCCGCCGGGAACTCCTGGCCGACCGCGTCGCCCGCCAGCAGCGCCTGGATGCCGGTGAGTCCCTGGACTTCCTCGCCGAAACCGCCGAGATTCGCGCCGGCGACTGGCGGGTGCGCCCCGCCCCCGCCGACCTTCAGGATCGCCGAGTGGAGATCACCGGTCCGGTGGACCGCAAGATGGTCATCAATGCCCTCAATTCCGGCGCCAGGTGCTTCATGGCCGACTTCGAGGACGCCCATGGCCCGACCTGGAGCGCCACCCTGGAAGGTCAGCAAAACCTCGCCGAGGCCATCCGCCGCACCCTGACCTTCACCAGCCCCGAGGGCAAGGACTACCGGCTCAACGACCAACTGGCCACCCTCATCGTCCGCCCCCGCGGCTGGGCTTTGCCGGAGAAGCACATCGAGGTCGATGGCCAGCCCATGTCCGGCGCCCTGTTCGATTTCGGCCTCTATCTCTTCCATAACGCCCAGGAGCTGCTGGCCCGCGGCAGCGGCCCCTATTTCTACATCCCCAAGTTGGAGGGCCATCGGGAGGCCCGGCTGTGGAACGACGTCTTCAACTACGCCGAAGAGCGTCTGGGCCTGCCCCACGGCAGCATCCGCTGCACCGTGCTCATCGAGACCATCACCGCCGCCTTCCAGATGGACGAGATCCTCCATGAGCTGCGGGACTACATCTGCGGTCTCAACTGTGGCCGCTGGGACTACATCTTCAGCTTCATCAAGCGCTTCAGCGCCCACCCCGAGCGCTGTCTGCCGGAGCGGGGCCAGGTCACCATGCTGGTGCATTTCCTGCGCTCCTACTCGCGCCTGCTGATCAAGACCTGCCACCGCCGCGGGGCCCACGCCATGGGTGGCATGGCGGCCCAGATCCCCATCAAGGACGACCCGGCGGCCAACGAGATCGCCTTCGCCAAGGTGCGGGCGGACAAGGAGCGCGAGGCTGGTGACGGCCATGACGGCACCTGGGTGGCCCACCCCGGCCTGGTGCCGGTGGCCATGGAGGTCTTCAACCAGCATATGCCCGGTCCCAACCAGCTCGACCGTACCCTGGACGACCTGACCATCACCGCCGCCGATCTGCTCCAGTTGCCCGCGGGCACCATCACCGAGGCCGGCCTGCGCAACAACGTCTCCGCCGGCCTGCGCTACCTGGCGGCCTGGCTGGGCGGCCGCGGCGCCGTGCCCATCCACAACCTGATGGAAGACGCCGCTACCGCCGAGATCGCCCGCGCCCAGCTCTGGCAGTGGGTGCGCTACCCCGGTGGCGTCCTGGACGATGGCCGCAAGATCACCCCGGCATTGTTCGAGCGGACCCTGGCCGACGAACTGGAGTTGGCCCGCCAGGAGCTGGGTGAAGCCGGGGACCCGGCGGCCAGCCGGCTGGACCGAGCCGCCGAGCTGCTGCGTCAGATCGTCCTCCAGGACCGTTTCGAGGAGTTCCTCACCCTGCCCGCCTACGCCATTCTGGACGAGACGGCGGGCCTTTGAGCCAGGTAGTACGGGACGTATTTCCTTTGTAAGCGTTCACCCCCTCCCCCCAACCCCTCAACCAGGGTGGGGAAGCCGGATAAGTGGCTCTTCCGCCAAGCTCCCTCCGCCCTGAGGGGGAATGGCTGGCGAGAGGGGGGGGGTAAATGCTTAACTGACTTCTTTGAGTCTCTTCAAGGAGGAGCGGGGGGCGTCTGGCGGGGGTGTCGACCGCGGGGTGGCGGTCATCAACCCTACCGTGACGTATCCACGGCATTTCCCCACAGACGCCACCCGATCCGGAGCAACCCAAAGATTAATTTGCGATAGGCTTATATCCAGCCCCGCGCGAGCAGCGCATCACCATTCGAGTGGAGTAACCATGAGCACTATGACCCGCGAGCAGCAAATCCAGGCCCTGGAGCAGGACTGGGCGACCAACCCCCGCTGGCTGGACGTTAAGCGCGGCTACAGCGCCGCCGACGTCGTCCGCCTGCGTGGCTCCATCCAGCCCGAGTACACCTATGCCCGCCGCGGCGCCGAAAAGCTGTGGGACCTGATCCATGGCCAAGCCAAGAAGGGCTACGTTAACTGCATGGGCGCCATCACCGCCGGTCAGGCCATGCAGCAGGCCAAGGCCGGGGTCGAGGCCATCTACCTCTCCGGCTGGCAGGTGGCCGCCGACGGCAACACCTCCGAGACCATGTACCCGGACCAGTCCCTCTATGCCTATGATTCGGTCCCCACCATGGTGCGGCGCATCAACAATACCTTCAAGCGCGCTGACGAGATCCAGTGGGGTCGCGGCATCGGCCCCGGCGACGCGGGTTACATCGACCACTTCCTGCCCATCGTCGCCGACGCCGAGGCCGGTTTCGGCGGCGTCCTCAACGCCTTTGAGCTGATGAAGAACATGATCGCCGCCGGCGCCGCCGGCGTGCACTACGAGGATCAGCTCGCCGCCGTCAAGAAGTGCGGCCACATGGGTGGCAAGGTGCTGGTCCCCACCCAGGAGGCGGTGCAGAAGCTTATCGCCGCCCGCCTGGCGGCGGACACCTGCGGCGTCCCCACCCTGGTCCTGGCCCGCACCGACGCCGAGGCCGCCAACCTGCTGACCTCCGACTTCGACCCCAACGACCAGCCCTTCCTCAAAGGCACCCGGACCGCCGAGGGCCTCTACAACGTCAAGAACGGTCTGGAGCAGGCCATCAGCCGCGGCCTCGCCTACGCCCCTTACGCCGACCTGGTATGGTGCGAGACTGGCACCCCGGATCTGGGCTTCGCCCGCGAGTTCGCCCAGGCCCTCATGGCCCAGAACCCCAACAAGCTGCTGGCCTACAACTGCTCGCCCTCCTTCAACTGGAAGAAGAACCTGGACGATAAGACCATCGCCAAATTCCAGGACGAGCTCTCCGCCATGGGCTACAAGTACCAGTTCATCACCCTGGCGGGCATCCACAGCATGTGGTTCAACATGTACGACCTGGCCTACGACTATGCCCGCGGCGAGGGCATGCGCCACTACGTGGAGAAGGTGCAGGAGCCCGAGTTCGCCGCCCGCGGCAAGGGGTACACCTTCGTCTCCCACCAGCAGGAAGTGGGCGCCGGCTACTTCGACGACGTCACCACCGTCATCCAGGGCGGCACCTCCTCCCTGACCGCCCTCACCGGCTCCACCGAGGAGGAGCAATTCCACTGAGCCGGTGGACGGCTGGGCCAGCCTGAGCGCTGGCCCTGAGGTGAAGAGCCGTACCCCGGCCTTCGGGGTACGGCTTTTGGCGTTTCATGTGATCGTCAGGAGCTGGACATGACACAACACAGCCTGAAAACGACCGATTTGAGCGACGACTGGGGCGACCAGGCCCAGGTCTGCGCCCCCCTGTTCCGGGACTTCGGCGGCCGGATCGAATTTCATGGTCCTATCGCCACGGTCCGCTGCCCGGACGACAACTCCAAGGTAAGGGAGCTGCTGGGCCAGCCCGGCGCGGGCCGGGTACTGGTCATCGAGGGCGGCGGGTCGCCCCGCTGCGCCCTGCTGGGCGATTTGCTAGCCCAACTGGCGGTGGACAATGGCTGGGCGGGGGTACTGGTCCATGGCTACATCCGCGACAGCGCCGTCATCGCCACCTTGCCCTTCGGGGTCAAGGCCCTCGGCACTCTGCCGCGCAAGAGCGAGAAACGCAACCTGGGCGAGACCCAAGTGGTGGTGAGCTTCGCCGGGGTGGAATTCCGTCCCGGGGATCTGCTCTATGCCGACGCGGATGGGATTCTGCTCCTTCCCGCCACCGCCCCGGGGGCACCATCCTGAGCTTCTGATTGGCTCCTTTGCCCCGCTGGGCGTCGTCACCCGGCAGCCGACAGCAACTCGTAGAGGGCGACGAACTCCAGGCTCAACTTGTGCCGCGGGTCCAGATGTATCATGGGCTTGGCCTGGGAATGGGACTCGCGGATCTTGACCGAGGCCGAGAGGTAGGCATCGAGCACCGGCAGGCCTTCGGACCGCAGTTCCTCGACCAGCCTGACGGGCAGGTTGGCTCGGGGTTGATACTGATTGACCACGATGCCCTCGATGCGCAATTTGGGGTTATGGTCCGTCCGCACCTCCCGCACGCTATCCATCAGGGTATAGAGGGCACGGCGGGAGAAATCGTCGCAGTCGAAGGGGATCAGGCAGGTATCGGCGCTGATCAGCGCCGAGCGCGTGAAAAAGTTCAGCGCCGGCGGCGTGTCGACGAAGATCTCGTCGAACTCCTTCAGGGTATCCAGGGCCTCACGGAGCTTGTACATCTTGTACCGGGATTCCAGCTTGACCTGAAGCTCTTCCAAGCGGGGGTCAGCGGGCATGAGGCCCAGCCCGGAAAAGGGAGTCGGCACCACGAACTCGACCGGCTTGGGGCCGAATACCCGACAGGCCAGCACGTCGTCGAAATAGTGGGCCAGGGTCCGCGCCTGTCCTTCCAGCCCGGCGCCGAGCAGATAACGAGAGGCATTGGCCTGGGGGTCCAGGTCCACCAGCAGGGTCCTCCTCCCCCGGACTGCGCTGATGGCGGCCAAATTACAGGCGATGGTGGATTTGCCCACGCCCCCTTTTTGATTGAAGATCACTCTACGCATCTTGGTTGCTACCCATGCGGATCGGTTATACCCGAAGCATTCGGGTTTATCATGCACAAGCGGCCCCGGCTCTCCATTGGCTGGAGCGCAGGAGGCCGCAGGTCATGATCGTTAGGAACAGGCCCGTTAGGACCGGAGCACCGATTACGGACTGCACCGTCCCCCTCCGGCTTGCCCTTGGTATCAGCCAGTCTGTACCCTCAAGCCTTCCAGGGAAAGGCTATCCGGGAGGGAGTTGGGATTGTCTGACATTTTGCCATGGAAAAGGATAAGGATCGGTTCAGGATAGTCTTGTGCCCGCTTGCCAGTATGACGAGGAGCGACGCGGATTCGCAGGACGCATCTTCTTGACTCATCACCTACTCGCGGATCATGTCCAACATCGATTTCATCTCCTCCCGGAAACTGGCGGCTGCCACCGCCCATAAAGGCCCTTCCCCACCGTTCGGCCAAGACGGTTTCCCAACGGGCCTCAACTGCTTTCTCGATCGCATCGTTCGCGCCCCGGGCAGCCCCCTGAACGATTTGTGCGACCAGTTGGCGCAGGTGGCGCCCCACGATATTCCGGTCCTGCTGAGCGGAGAATCCGGCACCGGCAAGGAGCTGTTCGCTCGTGCCCTGCACGACCTCAGCCCAAGGGCCAGCAAGCCCTTCGTGGCGGAAAACTGCGCCGCCATGCCCGGCGATCTCCTGGAAAGCGAACTGTTCGGACATCGCAAAGGGGCCTTCACCGGCGCCGTGCGGGACCACAAGGGCCTTTTCCTCCGTGCGGACGGTGGCACCATCTTTCTGGACGAGATCGGCGAGGTTTCGCCCAGCTTCCAGGCCAAGCTCCTGCGCATCCTCCAGGAAGGGGAACTGCGCCCGGTGGGCGCCACCGAATGGCGCAAGGTCAATGTCCGTGTGGTCGCCGCCACCAACCGGGACCTGGAACTGGCCAAGAACGGCGGGCACTTCCGGGAAGACCTCTATTTCCGCCTGGCGGGGATGCAAATCCACCTCCCGCCCTTGCGGGAGCGACGCATGGACATCCCCATCATTGCCAACTGCCTGCTACAGGAGGCCATGGCTGCCTTTGGCAAGAGTTGTCAGGGTTTCACCCCCGAAGCACTGGCCAAGCTGGCGGAACAGGATTGGCCTGGCAACGTCCGCGAATTACGCAATGTCATCCAGCGGATGCTGCTGACCAGCCAGACCCCCCTCCTCGGCGTCGACTTGTTGGCCCGACGGGTCACTTCGTCTTCCCCCCTGGCCGACAAGGCATCCCCGGAGCCCCCGCCCATCCTGGAGGGTACCCTCAAGGAGCGGCTGAAGGCCATGGAAGCCTACATCCTGCGGGAGACCCTGATCCGTCACCAGGGGAATGCCAAAAGGGCGGCCAAGGAGCTTGGCCTGCCTTTCATGGGACTGCGGGCCAAGCTGGTCTTCCATGGCCTGGAGACCATCCCCATCAAATCGTCGAATAATTGAGGGGGGGCAGGCATCCCTCGGGTCAACGCCGGGGCCGGGGGCCGGTCGGCGCGATGGCCTGAGGCTGGACGCTGACAGGGGGATATTGACCGCTACCCGAGGCGGACGCAGAGTCTAAGCTCCCCGTGCTTCAAACCAGCCATCGCCGCGTGGACTGGGACATGGCGGACAGCAGACGTTCAAGGGGCTTCTTGTGGACGGCGTAGCGGACGCGGTAGATATCGGCCTGGTCGGCCGCCGCCAGCAGGAAATCGTCGCTGGTCTGGATCCTGTCGACGAGCCCCAGGGCCAATGCCTGGGAGCCATGCCAGTATTCCCCGGTAGCGACCCGGCCGAGGTCCAGGGAGGGTCGGTAGTCACGGATAAAATCTTTGAATAATCCGTGGGTTTCCTCCAGTTGCTGGCGTAGTTTCTCCCGCCCGGCGTCCGTGTTCTCCCCGAAAAGGGTCAGGGTGCGTTTATAGTCCCCGGCGGTATGAAGCTCGTAATCGACCCCATGCCGCTCCAGTACCCGGTGGAAATTGGGCAACTGGGCGACGACGCCGATGGAACCGACCACCGCGAAGGGAGCGGCGATGATGCGATCGGCAACCACGGCCATGAGATAGCCGCCGCTGGCCGCCACCTTATCCACCGCCACGGTGAGGCGGATGCCCTTGGCCCGCAGGCGCGTCAACTGGGAGGCGGCCAGGCCATGTTCGGTCACCAGGCCGCCGGCATTCTCCAGGCGCAGCAGGACCTGATCCCCCGGCCGGGTCTCCAGGAGGAGACTGGTGACGATCTCCCGCAAGGCGGCGGACTCGGTCGCCTTGATGTCCCCCTGGAAGTCGATCACGAAGACCCGTTCACGCGTCTCCTTGGCCTTCTCCCGGGCCTTGACGTTTTTGCGCTCGGCCTTGAGGGATTGACGATAGGATTTCTCGGACAGCGAAGCTTGGCGCAGTTGTTGGGCGAGGTCGCGAAAATGGGCGTTAAGATGGGTCACCTCCAAGTGGTCCGTCTCCACCTGAAGGCTCCTGCGGGCGCGGATGGCCAGAACCAGGATCAGGCCAATGCCCAGAAGCAGGGTCAGGGTCTTGGCCAGAAAAAGACCATAGTCGATCAGGGCCGCGGTCATGGGGCAAGACCTCCCTCAGATGGCGATCGGGGCACGGATAGCCGGGTGAGGATCGTAGCCGAGGAACTCGAAGTCCTCGAACGTATAGTCGAAGAGGCTGGGAGGCCGACGGCGGATCAACAGCCGGGGCCGGGGTCTGGGTTCCCGCGCCAGTTGGGCGAAGACGATCTCCGGGGTCAGGTGATTGCGGTACAGGTGCAGATCGCCGAAGGTATGGACGAAATCCCCCGGCTCCAGGTCACACTGCTGGGCCAGCAGATGGGTCAACAAGGCATAGCTGGCGATGTTGAAGGGCACCCCGAGAAAGA
>SBFV01000300.1 GCA_006227775.1 Gammaproteobacteria bacterium
TGGATGGTATGCCTGACGCTGATTCAGCCCGCCGCCCACCGCACGAACCGGCTGACCACCGTGCGGGCACTCCCGATCGCCCTCTTCGATCGGGTTGCTACAAGGCTTGCAGGTCCCGTGAGCCCCGGCATCGGTTCCCGTGATCCCCCCTAAGGCAGACTGGCGGGCTTGATCGCCGCCTGCCGGGCGTTGGCTGCGGCGAAGTCGGCGATCCGTGGTAGCAGGCGGCCGAGGGCCTGGTTGATGGCGATGACGCCGCCGTAAGGGTCTTCGGTGCGCGCGGGCTCGCTGTCGCTGAAGACCTGGGTGGCGAGGACGCGCCGCTCGGCGGGATCCACCAGGCGCACCCGCAGTTGGACCCGGGCCTGGCTGGGGCGGGCGCGAAAGTCCTGGTAGAGGGCTTCGATCACCGTATCCAGGCGCAGGTCGGTGTCGATGCCCTGATCGTCCTCGCTCACGGTGGCGAAGGCACCGCTGTCGCGCAGGGCGCGGACCAGGAGGGGGGCGAGCATGGTGGCGGGGGCCGCCACCCATTCGTGCGCGGCAAAGCTGTCGAGACGGTAGTCCTGCTCCAGATAGGCCATGCGGCGGCTGTCATAGCCCGGCTCCGCCCGCGGCGCGCTGACCCGCAGCGAGGGTCTCATGCTGGGGGGGGCGAGGGGGACCGAGCCGGAGCGGCCGGGCAGCTCGGGTGCCAGCAGATAGGTCCTGGGCGCCTCCGGGGGCTGGGGAAGAAGGCCGCTACAGCCTGTCAGCAAGGCGCCCAAGCTGATCAGGGTCAGGCTCAGGAGCAGGAGCATCCTGCGTGTCAGGGCGGTCATTAGCGTTCCCCCGGCCCCGGGCGGCGGGGGCGGCCTTGCAGGAGAAGATTGGGGTCCCGCGCCAGGTCTTCCGCCAGCCGGTCGAGCCGGCCGGTCAGCCCGCGCAGGTCGTTCAGCAAGGCGGTCAGCTCGGGCAGGCCATCGCGGTTGAGGGTCCTGAGGACGGGCACCGCCTCGCCGGCCAGCTTGTCCAGGCGCCGTGCCGCCTCTCCCACCGTGCCGGCCGCCGTCGCGGCGGCCTCCAGGGTGACACCGGCCCGTTGCGACAGGCCGGGCAGGGTGGCGATGGTGCCGGTCAGGTCGTCCAGGGCGGGTCCCAGCCGCTCCAGGTAGTCGTTGAGGGTGCCCGTGGCCTGAGCCAGGCCGGCCGCGGCCGTGCTGGCGTCACCCAGGGTCGTCTGGAGATGGCCCCGATCGTCCTCGCCGACCAGGGCGCGGAGACTGGCCAGGGTCTGCCGCAGTTCCGTCGCCGCCCCTTTCGCCTCCTCCAGCAGTTCCGTACCGGTGTGCTGGAGACGGGCCAGGTCCGACAGTTCGGCCTGGATCACCGGGTAGGGTGCCCCCGGTGCCGCTGCCAGGGGCGGACTCGCCCCTTCGCCGCCGCGCAGTTCGATGAAATACAGCAGCCCGGTGAGGCCCTGGGTCGCCAGCCGGGCGGTGGTGTCGGCGCGGATGGTCACCTCCCGTCGCACGTCGATCAGCAGGCGGACGCGCGGTCGCGCCCCCTCACCCGCCCCCTCGCCACCTCCGACCCCGGCCGCGCTGTCGGGCTCGCTATCGGTCACGATGCCGGCCTCGCGCACCTTGCCCACGTCCACCCCCTGGAACTTGACCAGGGATTCGGCGGTGATCCCCGCTACCGACTCGGGGGGGTAGACGGCATAGGTGCGGTAGTCGGCGGTGGGACCCACGCCTACCAACCACAGGGTGGTCACCAGGAAGACGCTGGTGAGGACCAGGACGAAGAGCCCGACCAGGGCATAGTTCACCCGCGGTTCCATGCCCGACTCCGTGCCGACCCACGCGGGCCCTGAAAGAAGGCCATGAGTTCCGGCTCCTCCCGCGCGCTCAACTCGGCCGGGGTGCCGGTGGCGAGGATGCGCCGGCGGCCAAGGAAGGCGACGCGGTCGGCGACCCGCCACAGGCTGTCCAGGTCGTGGGTGCTCATGACCACCGTCACCCCGAGGGATTGGTGCAGGCCCAGGATGAGGTCGTCGAGGGCCCCGGCCCCCACCGGGTCCAGCCCGGTGCCGGGCTCGTCCAGTATCAGCAGGTCCGGGTCCATGGCCAGGGCGCGGGCCAGGGCGGCCCGCTTGTGCATGCCGCCGCTGAGCTGGGAGGGATATTTGCTGGCGGCGTCGGGGGGCAGGCCGACCAGCAGCAGTTTGAGCATGGCGATGTCACGGATGCGTTGGGCCGGGAGCCGGGTCTGCTCCTTGAGGGGGACGGCGATATTTTCGGCCACCGTCAGGGAGTTGAACAGGGCCCCGTGCTGGAAGGTGATGCCGATGCGCCGGCGCAGCCGGTTGGCGCCGGTCTCGTCGAGGTCCTGGGCCTCCTCGCCGAAGAGCAGCACCCGCCCGGCGGTGGGATGGGCCAGGAGGATCATCTCCCGCAATAGCACCGACTTGCCGCAGCCGCTGGCCCCGACCAGGGCCAGGATCTCCCCCGGGCGCACGTCCAGGTCCAGGTCCTCGTGGATGCAGGCCGCGCCGAAACAGGTGCGGATGCCACGCATCGCCACCGGCTGTACAGCGGAGGGTGGGGCCGAGACCGCCGCGTTGGACAAGGGTGTGAACATTCCGGTCAGCGTTTGCGCTGGCGGTGTTCTGGCCGGAACGACCGGGATTGGCCTGGCCATCGGGGGGGTGGGGGAGCGGGGCATAGGGGCCACGACTCAGATGCCCAGTTTGCTGTAGACCACCGAAAAGGCGGCGTCGATGACGATGACCCAGACGATGGCCTGGACCACGCTGGTGGTGGTGTGACGGCCGACGCTGTCCGCGCCGTCCCGCACCAGGAAGCCCTGGTAACAGCCGACGATGGCGATGGCGGCGGCGAAGACCGGGGCCTTGGCCAGGCCGGTCATCAGGGTGTTGAGGGTGACGGCCTCGGGGATGCGGCGAATGAAGGTTTCCGGGACCAGATCGAGCATCAGGGCCGACATCACCATGCCGCCGATCACCGCCGCCAGGTTGGCGAAGACGGTGAGGAGCGGCAGGGCCAGGATCAGTCCCAAGGCCTTGGGCAGCACCAGCAATTCCAGGGGGGAAACGCCGATGCTGCGCAGGGCGTCGATCTCGTCGGTGACCATCATGGTGCCGATCTGGGCGGCGTAGGCCGAGCCACTGCGGCCGGCGACGACGATGGCGGTCATCAGGGGACCCAGTTCCCGCAGCACGGTAAGGGTCACCAGGTCCACCACGTAGAGATTGCCGCCGTAGAGGCGCAACTGGACCCCGGACTGGTAAGCGATCACCACCCCGACCAGGAAGGAGAGCATGCCCAGCACCGGCAGGGCGCGCCAGCCGTCCAGCTCCACCACCTGGAGGATCTGCCGCCAGCGCAGTCGCCCAGGGTGGGCCAGGACGCGCAGGAAGGCGAGGGCGGTCTCACCGACGAAGGACAGCAGCCCCAGGCTTTGCAGGAGCCAGTCCCAACTGCCCCGCCCGACCCGCTCCAGGACCGGGGGGCGCGAGGGCGGCGGAATCGCCGCCAGACCCTCCGCCGCGGCCGCCAGGCGCTCGCGCACCAGGGCCAGCAGGCTGAGGTGGGGCGCCGCGAAGCCGCTGAGTTGCACCGCCATCCCCTGGAGCGCGATAGCCTCGGTCAAACGATGGAGCTGGAGGGCCCCCGCCGTATCCAGGGCCATCAACCCGCGGCCATCGAGGGTCACGGTCGTGGCACGGGTCGGGGGCATGTCCATTGGAACGGCCGAGGACGGGTCCCAGTGTACGGTCAGTGGCTCTGCCAGGGGTGGGCTGGCGCTGGCCTCGGCGGCGGGTCCCGCCGTCATCCGCCCGTGAGGGCTCCGCAAGTCGGGTCGGGGAGGCATGGCGCCCAGGCCGGCCAGGGTCAAGGTGGTCCAGTGCCCACTGACCACAAGGGTGCCGCCGTCCGGGCTCCAGAGGAGGCGCGGGCCGTTGATAGGCTTGGCCTGGCCGTGACCCGGGTCAAGGGCCTCAGGGCGAGGGGGCGGCAAGGGGCATGGGCTCCGGGAGAAAGCGTGAGGGATAGGTCATCCGCCATGAATTCGTCATGAACTGTACCCTATCCGGAGGCTGGCTGCTTGCCTCCGGCTATACGATCCCCGATCCGGGCATTATGATGAGTCTTAGCCTTGACCGGCCGCTGGCTGGAAAAAGGACGCTAAGCAATGCCCTCTCTTCCAGTTCCCGCTTTGTCCCCGGAGGGACCTGCTCCTTTCGGGAAATGGGATGGACAGTTTATCAGTACGCCTTGCCCCTCCTCCCCCGCTGGTTGCCCGCGGGCGTAGTAACCTAACCCGGTAATTCGCCATGGCCTCTCCCCCAAAAAAGTACCAGGGCATTCACGCCGACCGGTTCGGCGGCATGACCCCCACCGGCAACATCATCCGCGATGCCTGGTTGTTCGGCATCATCCCGGAAGAGCAGGATTGCGCGGGCTGGCTGGTCGCCGGCATCCAGGATCTCTACGACAAGGTCGCCGCGGCATGGGAGCCCTATGGCCACCTGCCTTCGCGCCTTCCTCCGGAACTGCGGGAGCGCCATGCGCGCATCTATGGCGCCGCGGTCGCCCGGGCCAGGGAACTGGGCTGGGACCCGGAACTGGGCGACGAGAACTGAGGGACCGACC
>SBFV01000368.1 GCA_006227775.1 Gammaproteobacteria bacterium
ATCGCGCGCATAACTCTGCCAGCCCCCGCCTGCTGGCCATCATCGAACTGGGCGGCTACCCCAATCTGCTGCCCCTCTACCGCCGCCTAGGCTTCGACACGGAGGTGGTCAATTCCCAACGCAAGGCCCAGGCTGCGCTCAAGAAGCGCCTGCCGGATGTCATCGTCACCGAGTACAACTTCCAATCGGATTTCCGTGACCGCACCAGCAACCTGGAGACCCTCATGGCCTATCTACAGCGGCATTCCGGCGTCAAGGTCATCGCCTTCTACCAGCCGGAATTCCTGCCCAAGTTCGAGGCCATGACCGCCCGCTTCCCGCTCTTCGCCGCCATCCCCTTGCCAGTGACGGAAGCGGCGGTGGAGGAAGCCCTGCGGCGGGCCTTGTCAGACTGAAGGCCTGGTCGTGCCAATCAATCCGAGACGGCGACCCTGGCGGACCTGGCGCCTCATTCCGGCCTGGTTCCGGGGGCACGCTCAGGCAGGGCGCAGGGTTTCGCTTGTCGTGGGGGTTGAGAGTCAAGCCCGGCCATGGGGCGTCCCGGGGACGACTTTCCCGCTTGAGAACCTGCTGGCTCAGCCGGCAGGCACCGCAGGCACCGGCGGCAAGAGCTCGCTCAGACGCAAAGGCTCCAGCCCCAGTCGCCGCTGATAGATGATGCGATAAGCCAGCACCCGCTCCACGTAGCCACGGGTTTCGGCATAGGGGATGGTGGCGATCCAGATGTCCGCCTCGGTGCAGCGGTCGGGCAGCCAGCGGGCCACCCGCCGGGGGCCGGCGTTGTAGGCGGCGGTGGCCAGGGCGGCATGGCCGAAGCGGTCCCGCATCCGGGCGAGGTAGCGACTGCCCAGATCGATGTTGGCCGCCGGTTGCAGGATGGCCCCGCGCCCCGGGGCGGGGTCGCCGACCTCGGTGGCCAGGTCCTTGGCCGTGCCGGGCATGAGCTGCATCAGCCCCAGGGCCCCAGCCTCGGAGGCGATGCCGGGGTTGAAGACGCTCTCCTGGCGGATGACGGCGTAGATCCAGTCGGCGGGTAGCCCGGTCTGCCAGGCCTGGTCCTCCACCAGATCGCGATAGGCGAGGGGGAAACGCAGCTCCAGATCGTCCCAGTAGTCGGTCCGGGCCAGGGTCAGGATCGCCTGATCGTGCCAGTCCAGACCGGCGGCCAGGGTCGCGGCGGCCTGGAGATCGGGCAGGTCCAGGTCACGGGTCAGGGTGCGCCACTCGCGACGCATGTCCGCGTCCCGGCCCAGTTGCCGCAGTTCCCGGATACGTGCCAGGGCCGGCCGGGCGATGAGGCGCTGGAGCCGCTCGGGCTCGACGGCAACCGGGCGCGAGTCGAGATTGTAGGGCAGGCCCAGCCGATCCGCCGCCAGCAGACCCCAGAGGCTGCGCTGGCGGGCCGCGGCGGCGAAGGTGGCCCGGGCGGCTTCATCCTGGCCCAGGGCGGCCTCGGCGCGGCCCTGCCAGTAGAGCCAGCGATCGTGCTTCTCCTCCCGCTCGGGCATGCGCCGCACCCAGTCCGCCACCCGTGCCCAGTCCCGCTGGGCGATGGCCGCCCGCAGCCGGCGTTCCTGAGCATCCAGGTTGTCCGCGCGCTCACCCAGCCGATCCCAGACCGCGAGCCCGCGTGGACCGTCGAGGGGGGTCAGGGCTTGGCCGACCGCGGCGTGGGCGCGGTCCCAGGCCGCCGGGTCCCTTGCCAGGATGGCGCCCTGGATCGACAGGGCGGAAGCGGCCTGTTCGGGCTGTTTCGGCGCCAGGCGGGCCATGCCATCCGCCAGCATCGCCGCGGCCACCGGGAAGGGGGCGCCGGTTTCGGCCAGGGGCTCCAGGACCCGCGCCGGGCGATCGCGGATAGCCAGCCAACGGTCAAACCAGCTCCGCTCATCCTCCGGCAGCCAGTCCTTCAGCGAGCGGGCCAGGCCCACCTCGTCCGCTTCCAGGGCCAGGCGGATGCGTTGCCAGATCAAGTAGGCATCCAGACCGCCCTGGGCGCGCCAGGCCGCGAACAGGGGATCGCAGGCGGCAGGCTGGGCGCGGGGCACCAGCCAGAGAGATTTTAGCCGCACGGCGTCAAGGGCATCGCTGGCGCCCATATCCAGGCGAGCGCGCAGATAGTAGCAACGCTGTTCCGCCGAGCCGTCATCCTCCCGATAGATTCGCGCCAGGTCGGCCCAGCGCTCCGCCTGGGCCAGGCGCTTGAGGTAAGCGGCACGGACCCGCTCCACCTGTGGGGTGTCCGGGAATTCCTCCAGGAACGCCGCCAAGGCGGGCTCTGGCGCCGTCTTGAGCTCACCCAATTCGGCGAAGCGCAGGTAAGGGTAGAGGGGATAATCGCGCAGGCGATCCCGCAGGGTCGCAAAGGCCGCTTGGTCACCCTGCTTGAGCACCCGCTCGGCGCGCAGGAAATCGGCCCGCCCGGCACCATACCCCAACGCGGCTGCATCCTCCCGTCCCGCGACATCTCCCCCCCAAGCAGCGGCGGTCCACCCCAGGACCAGGAACAGCCAGGGCAGGGTAAACATGAATCGCCGGATCGTCAAAAATTTCATTATTTTCCGTGAATTAAGAAGGCGCCCATTTTCCAGGTCCCGCCCTGTCCACGGAGGGACCTGCACAATCCGGGAAAAAGTGATGCACAGTTTCTCAGTCGTTTCGTCATGCGCTTGGATCTGGTGGCGTCTGGTGAGGCATGCGACCTAAATCCCTCGATTCGCCTGCTCCTGATACCAGGCATAGGCGTCCCTCAGCCCCGCCTCCAGCTCGATGGTCGCCTCCCAGCCCAGGGCCTTGAGCCGCGACACGTCCAGTAGCTTGCGCGGGGTACCGTCGGGCTTGCCGGGGTCGAAGACCAACTCCCCCCCAAAACCCGTCACCCGAGCGATCGTCTGCGCCAGTTCGCGGATGGTGACATCCTGACCGGTGCCGACGTTGATGTGCGACAGCATGGGCCGGGTATGGGCCTGGTAAACCGCCGGGTCCAGTGCCATGACATGAACACAGGCGGCGGCCATGTCGTCGACGTGGAGGAACTCCCGCCGCGGCCTGCCCGTGCCCCAGATGGTCACCCGCTCGGCGCCGCTATGCACGGCATCGTGGAAACGGCGCAGCAGGCCAGGGATGACATGGGAGTTCTCCGGATGGAAGTTGTCGCCGGGACCGTAGAGATTGGTCGGCATGACGCTGCGGTAATCGCGGCCATGCTGACGGTTGTAGCTCTCGCACAGCTTGATGCCGGCGATCTTGGCGATGGCATAAGGCTCGTTGGTGGGCTCCAGGGGGCCAGTGAGCAGGGCCTCCTCGGCCATGGGCTGGGGGGCGAGCTGGGGGTAGATGCAGGAGGAGCCAAGGAACAGCAGCCGCTGCACGCCATGCCGATGGGCGGCGTGGATGAGGTTGGCCTCGATCATCAGGTTCTGGTAGATGAAGTCGGCCGGATAGGTGTTGTTGGCATGGATGCCGCCGACCCGGGCGGCGGCCAGGTAGACCTGGTCGATGCGCTGGCGGGCGAAGAAGCCATTGACCGCCGCCTGGTCGAGGAGGTCCAGCTCGGCGTGGGTGGCGGTGAGCAGGTTGGTATCGCCCAGGGCGGTCAGCCGGCGCACCAGGGCCGCGCCCACCATGCCGCGGTGGCCAGCGATATAGATGACCGGGTCCGGGGCGCGGACCATGGCTCAGTCCTCCACCGCGAGCGGCGTCTCATGACCATGCGCCTTGAGGAAGGCATGGCGTTTGGCCACCTTGAGGTCCTCGGCCACCATCTCGGCGCACAGCGCCTGGACGGTAATCTCCGGCACCCAGCCCAGGCGCTCCTTGGCCTTGGTGGGATCGCCGAGGAGGGTCTCGACCTCGGCGGGGCGGAAGTAGCGGGGATCGACGCGGACGATGATATCGCCCGGTCGGAGGGCGGGGGCGGCGTCGCCATCGATCCGTTCGACGATGGCGTGCTCCTCCAGCCCATCGCCCGTGAAGCTCAGGGTCAGCCCCAGCTCCGCCGCCGACCAGCGCACGAAGTCGCGCACCGCGTGCTGGACGCCGGTGGCGATGACGAAGTCCTCGGGCTGGTCCTGCTGGAGCATCAGCCACTGCATGCGCACATAGTCCTTGGCGTGACCCCAATCGCGCCGGGCGTTGAGGTTGCCCAGATAGAGGCAGCGCTCCAGGCCTTGGGCGATGTTGGCCAGGCCGCGGGTGATCTTGCGGGTGACGAAGGTCTCGCCGCGGCGGGGGCTCTCGTGGTTGAAGAGGATGCCGTTGCAGGCATAGAGCCCGTAAGCCTCGCGGTAGTTGACGGTGATCCAGTAGGCGTAGAGCTTGGCCACGGCATAGGGGCTGCGCGGGTAGAAGGGGGTGGTCTCGCGCTGGGGGATCTCCTGGACCAGGCCGTAGAGCTCGGAGGTGGAGGCCTGGTAGAAGCGGGTCTTACGTTCCAGGCCAAGAAAGCGGATGGCCTCCAGCAGGCGCAGGGTGCCCATGGCGTCGACGTCGGCGGTGTACTCCGGGGACTCGAAGCTGACGGCGACGTGGCTCTGGGCGCCGAGGTTATAGACCTCGTCCGGCTGGACCTCGCGCAGGATGCGGGTGAGGTTGGAGGAGTCGGTGAGATCGCCATAGTGCAGGCGGAAGGCGGGGTGATCGCAGTGGG
>SBFV01000458.1 GCA_006227775.1 Gammaproteobacteria bacterium
GTCATCTGCCGGGGCAGGCCGGTGCGCAGGTCCGAGCTGGTCCCGTCCATGACGCCGAAGAAGCCGGCGACATTGTGGGTGATCTTGGAGCCGGCGCCGTAGCGATCATTGTCGACGGTGGAGAAGTAGTACTCCAGGTTGATGCCGGCCCCCACCGGGCCATTGGCGAGGAGCAGGGGCTCCAGCAGGGCGCCCTCCGGGTCCTTGGTCGGGTCGTAGGAGATGAGGAAGGCGCGCCGGTCCAGGAAGATGCCTTGGGTCAGGGCCCGCCGGCCGATGAAGGCGCAGGCGTTGGTGGCGTGACCCAGCTCCGGCCGGGCTTGGCTGAAGTCCAGGCCCCGATCCCGGACATGGCGCAGGGCCTGGTCCGGCGTCGGCCTCGCCGGGGCGGAGACGAACTTGCGACAGCGCTCCTGGGCATGGCGGCGGGTCGCCTCGGTCAGGCTGGCGTCAAGGCGGGCGAAGTCCTCCCGGCAGGCTATGGGCAGGCGGTCGAGGTCATACCAGGTGATGGCCTCGCTGCAGGTGTCATGCTCGGCGCCCAGGAACCAGCAGTCGTCGGGGATGACGAGACCCGTCTCCCGCAGCAGGGCGCGGGTCTCGGTCCGGTTGGCCATGGCGGCGAAGAGACGGGCATTGGGACCACTGTGGTTGCCGCTGCAGGCGCCGCAGTCATAAGCCGCCAGATGGGGATTGTTGTCGCTGTGGGAGCCGTGGCCCATGATCACCACCAGGGGGGCGAAGCCCTCGTCCAGGCCCATGACCCGCAGCAGGTTGCCCACCCGCTGGGCCTGGTCGGCGGTGACGAAGCCGGCCTGGACATTCGCTGGGCTTGGCTCCCCTTGGTAGGCGTCCGTGGTCGGGTCCACCTGGGTCGGGACCGACAGGTCGAAGGCGCATCCCCGTCGCGCCACCCAGGCGCCGAAGCGGCCGGGGGCCAGGACCCTGGCCGCCAGGGCCAGGGCCGCCCCGGGGGCGGCGAGGGCAATGGCGAGGGTGGAGCTGGCCAGATTGCGGCGGATCTCCTGGTGCAGGAGGTCGCGCAGGCCCAGCCGCCAGGCGCGCCGGCGGCGATGGCGGGCCAGACGTTCCTCCTGACCGGGCTGGGCACGCTCGGTGACGGCGTGGGCGGGGACCGTCACCACCGGGCAGAGGGCGGTGGGGACCGCGTCATCCAGCCCCCGCCACCAATGGGGGACGCCGAAGTGGGCCGCCGCGCCCAGGGTTTCGACCTGGGCGTCCACCTCCTCCAGATGACGGCGCAGCCCTTCCTCGCGGTCGTCCATGCAGAAGACCAGTTGAGCGCTGGGGCGCTGGTGGCGCCGGGGCCAGCGGCCCCGCCCCTCGTTGGCCAGCAGGGCGGTGAAGATCCGGTCCCGGTAATGATGCTCGTAGGCCCTCAGCCAGAGGTAGCCGGCGGTTTCCGCGTCCAGGCGCTCCAGACAGGCGAAGGCCGCGTCGATCCGACCCTCGTCCATGGCGCGCAGGGTCGCGCCGTTCAGCCCCAGATGCTGGGCGAGGCGGAACAGGGGCCAGGCCCGCTGCAGCAGGTCGCGTCCCAGGCGCTCCGCCGCCGGACTCCAGCGCCAGGCCCAGATGAGCCGCGCCAGGGGGCGCCAGGTCTCCGCCCCTGGTCGCGCCCGCGGAACCTCCTCGATCTGGGCCAGGCGCTGGGCGCGACTGGCCAGGTATTCCGGCAAGGGACCGTTGAACAGGGACCAACGCACCAGGAATTCGGCGGGGTGGGCGCGGAAATGGTCGCGCAGGGCCGCCAGGTTCGGCGGGAGCCCCCAGGCGGCGCAAAGGGGCTGGGCGTGGAGGCGTTCGAGGATGAGCCGAACCGCCAAGTAGTCGAGCATGGCGACGGGCTGGTCCCAGCCCCGGTAGCCGGGATGGCGGTGGCGCCACAGCCAGAGGCCGGACCAGCCTGGCAATTCCAGGGCCAGGCGTTCGAGATAGGTCGGCCAGCGGTCCTCCGGCAGCCCCAGCCCCGCCAGCTCGGCGATGATGGCCTCCAGGGGGTCGGCGGGCAGGTCGGCGAGGGCTTCCCGACCCGCCGCCAGGCCCAGCAGACGCCAGCGCGGGTCACCCTGGCCGCCGGCCCGCCAGCAGGCATAGAAGCCCTGATCGCGGTCGGCGGGGTACCAGGAGGCCAGCCCCTGGTCAAGGAAGTTGGCGAGCTGACGAATGAGGGTGGGACGGATCTCATCCAGGAGATGGCGGCCGGTCAGGGCCTGCATGAGCCCACCCAGGGTGAGATCCCGACCGACCCGTCCGAGCAGGGCCTTGAGGGTCTCCCGGGCCCAGCGGTCGATGCGGCGCTGGATCAGGAGCTGGGCATCGCCACCCTCCTCCTCGACCTGGAGGTCCCCCAGCAGGGCCGCGGTGTGTTCCGGGGTGGGATCGATCAGTTCCTCCGGGTGGAGCTGGTACCAGGCGGGGTCCAGCCGTTCCAGACAGGCCCGCCAGAGGTCATCGACGGTAGCGGCCTCGCTCAGACCGCTGGTCGCGAGCAGCCGGGCGCGCGCCTCGGCGGGGACATCGGCCTGGAAGCGATGCCGTCCGCTCCGCTCCTCCAGCTCCCAGTTGAGCTGGCCGCTGGAGATAGCCTCGATGGGATGGAGCAGGGCCGTCAAATACAGATCACGGGCCAGGATGGGCCCGGCGGGGCTGGTGAAGAGGGGGGTGGCGGGTGCCAGGTCCTCCTCGGCCGCCAGAACCGCCAACAGGTCCTCCTGGTCGATCCGACCCCTGCGCAAGAGATCACGGCAAAGGTCCAGGGGGAGAAAACCGGCGGCGCCCGTCAGGCGCCTGGCTTCCGCCAGGGCCTGGGGGAAGGGCAGGTGCTGAAAGCCGTGGAGGGTGTTGTGATGGACAAAGTCGCGGATGGGGGCCTGGCCGGGCAGCAGGTGCTCCAAGTGGGCGATGGCGGCGAGGAGGCGGGCGCGGATAGCGCCGTCCTCCTCCCTTCCGTTCGCGTTGTGGGGTTGGGACAAGCGCCGCCTTCCTCAGACAGCCCCGAACAGGGCGCCGAAGCGGGCCACGCTGGCCCCCAGCAACTGCAGGAGGGCGGTGGGAAAGAAGCCCAGCAGCAGGACGGCGGTCGTCAGCAGGCCGGCGGCGATGAATTCAGTGGGCCTGAGATCTGGCACCCCGGCCATCTCGGCGCGCACCGGTCCGGTGAAGAGGCGCCCCACGGTGCGGATGGCATAGGCGGCACTGATGAGCATCCCCAGGCTGAGGACCGCCACCCAGCCCCCCCAGACCTGATAACCCCCGATCAGGGCATGGAGTTCGGCGATGAAGCCCGCCGTCCCCGGCAGTCCCACCGCGGCGACGAAGGCGAGGATGGTGAAGAAGGCGAAGCGCGGCATGACCCGCACCAGGGAGCTGTAGTGGCCAATCTCCCGGGTGTGGGTGCGATCATAGAGCAGGCCGATGAGCAGAAAGAGGGCCCCGGCCACCAGGCCGTGGGCCACCATCTGCATCAAGGCCCCGGTGAGACCGGCGACGTTGAGGGCGGCGATTCCCAGCAGCACCACCCCCATGTGGCTGACCGAGGAATAGGCCACCATGGCCTTGAGGTCCGTCTGCCGCCAGGCGAGCAGCCCGCCATAGAGCAGGCTGATCATCGCCAGCACGGCCAGGAGGGTTTGCAGGGCAATCACCGCCTGGGGCAGCATCTGGGCGGCGCGAATCAGCCCGTAGGAACCCATTTTGAGCAGGATACCGGAGAGGAGGATGGACACCGGGCTCGGCGCCTCGACATGGGCCAGGGGCAGCCAGCCATGGAGGGGGAAGACGGGCATCTTGACCCCGAAGCCGATGAGCAGGCCAAGGAAGATCAGGATCTGCGTCTCCCGGTCCAGCCGGGGTCCCCCGGTGGCTAGGTCCGCCATGGCGAAGGAGTGGAGGCCCACGGCGTCGAAGGCCACCAGCAGGGCGACGAGCAGGAACACCGAACCGCCCATGGTATAGAGGACGAAGTTCAGGGCCGCACCCTGGCGATTCTTGCCGCCCCAGCGGTTGATAAGAAAGAAGAGCGGGATCAGGACCAGTTCCCAGAAGACATAGAAGATCGACCAGTCCTGGGCCATGAAAACCCCCAGGGTCGCCGCCTCCAGGATCAGCATCAGGGCATAGTAACCCTTGGCCCCCTCGCGGATGCCCCGCGAGGCCAGCAAGGCAACCAGGGCCAGGATGCTGGTCAGCAGCACCAGGGGCAGGGAAAAGCCGTCGAGACCCAGGGCCACGGCGGAACCCACCAGGGGATTCCAGCTATAGCGCTCGAACCATTGCAGGCCCGGGGCCTGGGCATCGAACCCAAGAAGCAAGCCACAGGCCAGCAGCAGTGTTAGGGAGGCAAAGGTGATAGCGGTCCAGCGGACGAGTTGGATACGCCCCTTGGGCAGGGTTCCCAGCACGGCGGCCCCGAGTACCGGAAGCAGCAGCAGGGTGCTGAGCAGAGGGGTATCCGTGGTCATCGCTAGATCCGGTGCCTCAGGCCCGCTCGATGGGGAAGGCCAGGACCTGATCGATGTGGCTGGCGCCGGCGATGGCCATCAGGAGACGGTCCTGGCCGAGGGCGACACCCGCGATCTCGGGCATTCCGGCAGGCAGAGCGGCAATAAACCATGAGT
>SBFV01000048.1 GCA_006227775.1 Gammaproteobacteria bacterium
ACATGATCGTCGACATCGGCGGCGGTACCACGGATCTGGCGGTCTTCACCGACGGCGCCATTCAGCATACGGCCGTCATCCCCATCGCCGGGGATCAGGTCACCAACGACATCGCCGTCGCCCTGCGGACCCCCACCCAATACGCCGAGCGCATCAAGATCCGCCACGCCTGCGCGCTGGCGCAACTGGCGGGCGGTGACGAGATGATCGAGGTGCCGAGCATCGGCGATCGTCCGCCCCGGCGACTGGCGCGCCAGACCCTGGCGGAGGTGGTGGAGCCGCGCTACGAAGAGCTGCTGTCCCTGGCCCAGGCGGAACTCCGGCGGACGGGGCTGGAGGCCAAGGTCGCCAGCGGCGTCGTCCTCACCGGCGGCAGCGCCAAGATGGCGGGACTGATCGACCTGGCCGAGGAGGTCTTCCATATGCCGGTTCGCCTGGGCCACTCCCAGAACGCGGTCGGCCTGGAGGAGGTGCTGAGCAACCCGATTCACGCCACTGGCGTGGGCCTGCTGCTCTACGCGCGCCAGAATCGACCGGCCTACCGCCCCAATAGTCGTGATCTCCAGGGTGCCAGGGGCATCTGGGAACGGATGAAACGCTGGTTTCAGGGCAATTTCTGATCTTTTCTTCACGGGGGCCCAGGGAACGGGGGCCTCGGGTGGCGTTCGGGTCGTCGGGGACGCCAGTAGCGGACAGCGGTCGCCAGGTCATGAGGGCTGGACGGCCAAGGGTCAATCAATGAGACATCGCGCAAGCACGAGAGGGGTGATTTCATGTTCGAACTGATGGATACCCATACCCAAACTGCCGTCATCAAGGTCATCGGTGTCGGCGGCGGGGGCGGTAATGCCGTTAATCACATGATGGAGTCTTCCATCGAGGGCGTGGATTTCATCTGCGCCAACACCGACGCCCAGGCGCTGAAGCACTCCAGCGTCAAGACCATCCTGCAGTTGGGCGCTGCGATCACCAAGGGCCTGGGCGCCGGCGCCAACCCGGCGGTGGGCCGTCAGGCGGCGGAGGAGGATCGCGATCGCATCCGCGACGCCCTGGAAGGGGCGGATATGGTATTCATCACCGCCGGGATGGGCGGTGGCACCGGCTCCGGCGCCACCCCGGTGGTTGCCGAGGTGGCCAAGGAACTGGGGATCCTGACCGTGGCGGTGGTCACCAAGCCCTTCCCCTTCGAGGGCAACAAGCGCATGAAGATCGCCGAGGAGAGCATCGATGCCTTGGGCACCCGGGTCGATTCCCTCATCACCATCCCCAATGAGAAGCTCCTTGCCGTCCTCGGCAAGGAGATGAGCCTGCTCAATGCCTTCAAGGCCGCCAACGATGTGTTGCTCAACGCTACCCGGGGCATCGCGGAACTGATTACCTGTCATGGCCTGATCAACGTGGACTTTGCCGACGTCAAGACCGTCATGTCCGAGATGGGCGAGGCCATGATGGGGATGGGCGCGGCCAGTGGGCCCAACCGGGCCCGCGAGGCGGCGGAAGCGGCCATCAACAGTCCACTGCTAGGGGATATCGACCTCTCCGGCGCCCGGGGCATCCTGGTCAATATCACCGCTGGCATGGATCTCACCATCGGTGAGTTCGACGAGGTGGGCAACACGGTCCGCGACTTCGCCGACGAGGATGCCACGGTGGTGGTAGGTACCGTCATCGACCCCGAGCTGGAGAACGAGATGCGGGTGACCGTGGTCGCCACGGGGATCGGCGGCCACCGCGGCTACGCCAATGTCCAGGCCCGCGCCGAGAGCCCCCGGCTGCATGTCGTGGCCAATGACCGCACCGCTCCCAAACCCACCAGCTATGCGGAAACCCTCAGTCGCCGGACCAAGCAGACCGTCGCGAACACCCAACCCGACCTGGACTATCTCGATATCCCTGCTTTCCTCCGCCGTCAGGCGGATTGAGGGTGGCATCTGGCCAGGTGGTTGAACCTGGCTGGCGGCGGTGTCGACCTTGGGGGGGCGGTCGCCAAGCCCGGAGGGACCTGGGATTGGCGTCCCCCGCCTGACCTGCAAAATAAAAGGCGATGGGTGTAACCGGCCGTTTATCCGGGGGAAACCACCCGCGGTGACACTTGCCCCGAGGGTCCCAGCGATGGCCATGGTACCCGGCCGCCATGGTTAGCGGCACCGGCCACTTCCTCGCATTTACTCCTGTTCCCTGCCGCTCGAAACCTTTGGACCTTTTCAACGCGTAAAATCAAGCGATTCTCTTGCACTGGGGCCGCGCCATGGATAATAATGAGGGAAAACCCTTAGGGGATAACGAGCGGCCTGGGCTTGGCGTGAAACGGTGCCCTTGCATCGCCCCCAGCTCCCCATATAACCGGATCGGTTTCGCAGCGAGACCAGATTCGACCTTTAGCGGCCAACAGCAGGAGGAGAAGGAAGATGATCCGGCAACGTACCTTGAAAAATGTCATCCGTGCTACGGGCGTTGGTCTCCATACAGGGGACAAGGTCTTCGTGACCCTCCGGCCCGCTGCCCCGGACACGGGCATCGTCTTTCGCCGCACCGACCTCGATCCGCCGGTGGATATCCCCGCCTGTCCCCTCCATGTGGGTGAGACCCAGTTATCCACGACCCTCGTCAAGGACGGGGTGCGGGTCGCGACCGTCGAACACCTCCTCTCGGCCTTCGCGGGCTTGGGCATCGACAACGCCTATGTGGATCTCAGCGCCGCCGAGGTACCGATCATGGATGGCAGTGCCGGTCCCTTCGTCTTTCTCATCCAGTCGGCGGGAATCCAGGAGCAGAATCGGCCCAAGCGCTTCGTTCGCGTCAAACGACCGGTGCGGGTCCAGGATGGGGACAAATACGCCCTCTTCACGCCCTACGATGGCTTCAAGGTCGACTTTGTCATCGACTTCGATCATCCCGCCTTCGACACCCGCACCCGCCGGGCAACCGTGGATCTCTCCGCCACCTCCTTCGTCAAGGAGGTGAGCCGCGCCCGCACCTTCGGCTTCCTGCGCGACATCGAGGCCCTGCGCCAGCGGAATCTGGCCCTGGGTGGCAGCCTGGACAACGCCGTGGTGGTTGACGACTATCGCGTCCTCAATGAGGAAGGACTGCGCTACGAGGACGAGTTCGTCCGGCACAAGATCCTCGACGCCATTGGCGACCTCTACCTGCTGGGCCATTCCCTCATCGGCGCCTTCCAGGGTTACAAGTCGGGCCACGCCCTCAACAATCAGTTGCTCCGCGCCCTGATTGCCGATCCCACCGCGTGGGAAGAGGTCAGCTTCGCGGATGGCGACACCGCTCCGGCCCGGGTCCGTCGCCTGCAACTGGCGGTCGCCTGAGCCGGTCCTCCGAGCGCGGGTTCCCCGCGCTCACAACCCGTATCCCTCCCACCGATTTTCCATTTCCCTCGACCTTCCCCGCCGAGGGCCGGCACCGAAGCGTCTTGACCTGAATAGGCCCGTTGGGCTGCCTCACATACCCGCCTTGGTTCCCGCCAGGGCCAGGCGGCGCAGGGCCAGGCCCAGATCCGTCCCCGCCTGGACCTCCGCCGCGTCCAGCAACAGTTGCCTGGTCGCCGGCGACAACGGGACCCCGGCCCGGGAGGAGGTCGGGGGGTAGGGAGGCCCGCTCGTGGGCTGGACCCGTACCCGGCAGTCCAGGATTTCCCCCCAGGACCCACGCAGGGCGGCCAGTAACTCGGGGGCCAGGAAGCGCAGCCGCGCGGCCCAGACCGGGGAGTCGGTGACCAGCGTCAATCTCCCTTCTTCCAGGTCGGCAAAGCGGCAATGCTGGGCCAGGGAAGGGGCCAATTGGGTCTGAACCGCCACCAGAAGCTGGTGTTGCCGGTCCACCGCCCGCAGCAGATCGCCCATGATATCCGGGTTACCCAGGCGGCGGAAACGGTGATGGATAGGGGTCAGGGCCATGATCAGGCTAAGGGGCGAATATATTCATTATAGTTCATGTTATTGATTTATCTTTCTAATATGACCTGACGGGCAATATTTTACCGTCTTCTGAGTCATTTTTCCTTGGATCGACGCCCGACGTCCAGTACCATGGCCAGGTTTTTTGCTATGGAAAAACTGGATGAAAAACTGCTTTTCGCACCGATGCCACCACGGCGTTGGACCCCGGATGCAGCTTTGGCTCAGTGTCCTGGTCCTGGTCGCGGTGGCCGCCGGCACCGGTGCCGCCGGCTTTTGGTATGGTCGCATACACTCCTCCGCGGCGGCGGTTGACGATCGAACCAACGCCCTTCTGGCCTCTCTGGCCCAAGGGGTCAAGGAACAACCTCCTCAGAGCGATCTGGAAACCGCCAGCCAGCTCGATGCCCTGAGCCTGCGACTTGGGCAGATGCAGGCGGAAATCCTGCGCCTCAATGCCCTCGGCGAACGCCTGGTCGAAAAGGCCAAACTCAGCCCCGAGGAATTCGACTTTCAGCATCCGCCCCCACAGGGTGGCCCCGAGCCTCTGGAAATCCTGCCGACTTCCAGCGAGGAATTCGCCATGGAAATGGCGCGCCTAACCCGGGATATCCAGGATCGAAGCCGCAAACTGCGGCTTCTGGACCAGGTCGTCATGGAGCGGGAACTGGCCGAGGACGGTCTCGCGCCCGTCCTGCCGGTTCGGTCTGGCTATGTGTCCT
>SBFV01000448.1 GCA_006227775.1 Gammaproteobacteria bacterium
TCCGCGACCCGGACGTTGCGCGGAATGATGGTGCGGTAGACCTCGGCACTGAAGTGGGTGACGAGTTGGGTCGACACCTGATTGGCCAGATTGTTGCGAGGGTCGTGCATGGTGCGCAGGATGCCCTCGATGGCCAGCCCCGGGTTGCGGCTGGCGCGGATCTGGGCAATGGTATCGAGCAGGGCCGAGAGGCCCTCCAGGGCGTAGTACTCGCATTGGATGGGGATCAGTATGCCCTGCGCCGCCACCAGGGCATTGACCGTCAGCATGTTCAGAGAGGGTGGGCAGTCAATGATGACGAATTCGTAGTCCTCGCCCAAGGGCGCCAGGACCTCCCGGAGCCGTCGGTCCCGCTGCGTGGAGTGCATCAGGCCAACCTCGGCGGCGGTCAGGTCGCCATTGGCTGGAATCAGATCGAAGCCCGGCTCCGGTTCCTCTACCCGCACGCGACAATCCCGCAGACTCGAGTCGCCGAGCATGAGGTCGCAGGCGGAACGTTCCAAATCGCGTTTGTCCACGCCGCACCCCATGGTGGCATTCCCCTGAGGGTCCAGGTCCAGGAGCAGGATCTTACGCTTCATGGAGGCCAGGGACGCGGCCAGATTCACGGCGGTGGTGGTCTTGCCTACCCCGCCCTTCTGGTTAGCGATGGCGATGGTTCTGGCCATAGAGGGTGCTTTCAGTCTCGGCGAATTTCGATGAGGTGGCGGTCGGCGTCGAGGCCAGGTACGGTCAGGCGATGGCAGAGGGGGTGGGGGGCGGACAAGGCCGTCAGCTCCGCCTCGGGCCTTCTCCCTTTCATGATCAGAAGGCGGCCAGGAGTAGTGAGTAGGGGCGCAGATGCTTGCCACAGCGCTTCGAGCTCAGCGACGGCACGGCTGACAATGGTAGCGAATTTTTCCCGGGGCCGATATGACTCCATTCGTGCCTGGATTACCTCCACCCGGGCGGTCAGCCCCAGTTCCATGGCGGCCTGACGGACGAAGCGGATCTTTTTGCCGTTACTGTCGAGGAGGACGAAGCGGGATGCTGGCTGGATGATCGCCAGGGGAATTCCGGGTAGGCCTGGGCCTGTGCCCAGGTCGAGGACGGGCGAACTCAGGAGATAGGGGGTCACTGCCAGGCTGTCGAGCAGGTGGCGGGTCACCATCTCCATGGGATCGCGCACGGCGGTGAGGTTGTAGGACTGATTCCAGCGTACCAGCAAGTTGATGAACTGGATAAGGTAGTGGCGCTGTTCCAGTGTCGAATGCAGACCCAGCTCCGTCAGGCCCCTCTCAAGGCACTCGGAAGGGGTATCTCTGGTGGCACTCAAGGTGCTCTCCTGGGGGGTATCGAAGGTAACCGTGCCCAGGACGGTTGGCGGCGATGGCCAGCCAGCACCCATTCCTGGGAGCCATGCCATAAGTCCCAGGGGCGGGAATCCATCTTCATGCGGCGCGCCGGCGAAGATGGATAAGCAACAGAGAGATGGCCGCCGGGGTGACACCCGGGATGCGAGCCGCCTGCCCCAGGGTGGCCGGCTTCACGCGACTCAGTTTCTCCCGCACCTCCGTCGAGAGCCCCCGTACCTCACCATAGGGAAAATCCGGTGACAGGGGAGTTGCCTCCTGGGTACGGTGACGTTCGACTTCCTGCTGCTGGCGGTCGATGTACCCGGCGTACTTGGCCTGGATCTCGATCTGTTCGGCCACCTGGTGGTCCATGACCCCAGGGCCGAGGTCGGGCAAGGCCATCAAGGCCGCGTAGCTGACACCGGGCCGCGCCAGCAGGTCCAGCGCACGGGTCTGCCGACGCAGTTCGTCGCCAATGACCGCCCGCGCCTGCTGGGCATCCAGGGCGGCGGGGCGCAGCCAGGTCTCCCGCAACCGCTGGCGCTCCCGCTCGATGGCTTCGCGCTTCTGGAGGAAACGTCGCCATTGATCCTCCCCCACCAGGCCCAGGCGGTGGCCGGTCTCCGTCAGGCGGAGGTCGGCGTTGTCCTCGCGCAGCAGGAGCCGATATTCTGCTCGGCTGGTGAACATACGGTAGGGCTCGATGGTCCCCCGGGTGGTGAGATCGTCAACCAGTACACCCAGATAGGCCTGGTCGCGCCGAGGGCGCCAGGGTTCCCGGCCCTGGACGCGTAAGGCGGCGTTGGCCCCGGCAAGGAGTCCCTGGGCTGCCGCCTCCTCGTAACCGGTGGTGCCATTGATCTGGCCGGCCAGGAAGAGGTTGCCGATGTGCAGGGACTCCAGGGACGGGTCCAGGTCGCGGGGATCGAAGAAGTCATATTCGATGGCGTAACCGGGGCGCGTGATGCGGGCTTCCTCTAGCCCGCGCATGCTCCTTACCAGTCGTTCCTGAATGTCGTAGGGCAGGCTGGTTGAGACCCCGTTAGGATAGACCTCCCGGGTCGTAAGGCCCTCGGGCTCCAGGAAGATCTGATGGCTGCTTTTGTCGGCAAAGCGCACGACCTTGTCCTCGATGGAGGGACAATAGCGTGGTCCTACCCCCTCGATGAGACCCGTGAAGAGGGGGGAGCGGGACAAGCCACTTCGGATGATAGCGTGGGTGAGTTCGCTCGTATGGGCGATGTGGCAGCAGATCTGAGGTGGATGGTCTTCGGCGCGGCAGAAATTGGAGAAGACAGGCACCGGCTGGTCGCCTGGCTGTGCCTCCAAGACCGCGTAGTCGATCGTGCGCCCATCTAAACGGGGGGGGGTGCCTGTCTTGAGGCGCCCAAACCGGAATGGCAATTCGCGCAGCCGGCGGGCCAGAAGGTTGGACGGTGGATCACCGAAACGGCCACCCTCATGGTTCATCAGACCCACGTGGATGCGCCCGGCGAGGAAAGTACCTACGGTGAGCACGACGGTGACGGCTCGGACCACCAATCCAATTTGGGTGACAACGCCGGTGACACGGTCGCTTTCAATGATCAGGTCGTCTACCGCCTGCTGGAAGATGTCCAGATTGGGGGTATTCTCTAGCGCCGAACGCACTGCCGCCTTGTAAAGTTGCCGGTCCGCCTGGGCACGGGTAGCCCGTACCGCCGCTCCCTTGCTGGAGTTAAGGATGCGGAACTGGATACCGGCCTTGTCGGTCGCTTGCGCCATCAGGCCACCCAAGGCATCGATCTCCTTGACTAGATGGCCTTTGCCGATGCCGCCGATGGCCGGGTTGCAGCTCATCTGACCGATGGTTTCGATATTATGGGTCAGCAGCAGGGTGCGGACCCCCATACGGGCGGACGCCAGAGCCGCTTCGGAGCCGGCATGGCCGCCGCCAATGACGATGACCCCATAGCTTGTCTCAGTGGCCATGGATGCTGGGTACCTGGGTTCTACTGTTGAATGGGTTCATGATCCGCCGGGGCCGGTTGATGTCCTTAGGGAATGTCGCAACTGGCTGGGGTCTGGCAGGGTGGGACGATTTCCGGACGCAATGACTATAGTAGCCTTTCCACCGCCGCCGTGGGTGGGGAGTCGCCCCCCGTATCCTCTTGGCCAGGCCCCGCCCGCGCTGTAGTTTGTGTGCCGTATAGTCACGAATCTGGATGGCCATGATCGATGATCACCGCCAAAAATGGCACCGAGCTACCGGTACAATGTGGGAATTGAACAACTGCAATAATTGTCTTTCCAGGTCAGTGGCTGATCTTAACTTGTTATGTTTTCATCCGTGTCCGCGCCTAGGGAGGGCATGGCCCTTGATAGCGTTTTGATCGGGCTCTTGGATGACGCCCTGCTGGCAGGTGAGGGTCGGCGCGAGATGCTGGCCCGGCTGATGCCAACCTTGGTCAAGGCTAAATTACGTAATTTGCTAAGGGCAGTCAGCCGGGTATACGCCGCTACTCCCCTCATTGATTACTGCTATGACAGCATCGCCTTCACCCGGCGCCCACCCCATATTTCACAGGGTTTTCACCCCGGGCCGGGTTGGCACTTCTCCGGGCGGCCCGCGCCTGGGCCCTGCTGGTGGGGCGGGACGCTGTCTATCCCGAGGATGACCAGGCGGTGTTGGGGCCCTGCGTGGGGTATCGTCTGGACATCGTAACGGAAGAGGTGATGATGGCAAGCGCTGACGATCCCGCTGTCCTGCTCATCCTTGATCAGGTCCCCTTACGCTGAGACGGTTATCGCTCTGATCGATCAATCCAACCCGCTACGCCCGGCTTCGCTATGGTAACCAACCTATCATGCGGGAAGAACTGGCGGCCTTGCGGCTCGACTTGCGCGACATCCAGTCGGGATTGAGAAGTAGATGAAGCTTTGGCGTTCGGTGAAGGAGGTGAATGAGCCTCGATATCTCCCCGTGGATCGGGATGTGGGCGGTTTCCAGGAACCCTGCATGAACTGTGAATGCGTTTCGCACAGCGATGGTTTAGTCGTGACTACCAATGACCGAATTTCTATTCCTCGGCGTGGTCTTGGGACTTTCTGCGGGCCTATCCCCTGGTCCCTTGCAGACCCTGGTCATGGCTGAAACTCTGCGCTTTGGCGTGCGGGCAGGTATCAAGGTGGCACTCAGCCCCGTCATCACCGACCTGCCCATCATCTTCTTGACACTGTACATTTTTCGGAACGTGATTGGATTAGCGGATATGCTAGGGCTCATCTCCATGCT
>SBFV01000140.1 GCA_006227775.1 Gammaproteobacteria bacterium
ATGACATCGGCTTCATTCAACACCGGCATCACAATACTGATGAGCGGGCTAGGCAAGTGCACCCCCGCAACTGCTGCCCTGCCCGGCGGTGCAACCGTAACAGTGATCGGCGACGACGATGGAGGTCATGGTGAAATCTCCCGTCAGGAGGTCGCGCAGGTGTGGTCTTCGGCTATCGACAGCTATCTGATCGCCCCCGGGTTCATCTCCTCCCAATTCATTTCCGCCACTTCCTCTTGCACCAACCCCACCTCCACCCACCCCGTCGCCCCCAGGCCGATTTCCGCTACCCCCCTTCAGCCCCAGCCCCAACTGCTGGTTAAAGTCGCAATCGTAAAGCCAGCCTTGCCAGTCGACGCTGATCAGGTCGCGACACATGACCTGGTCCAGATTGGCGGGGCGGAAATGGTCCTTGAGCAGGCGCAGGTAATCGTCGAATTGCCCCCGGCTGAGCAGGGTGCTGCCGAAGCGCTGGATGGGCATGTTGGTCAGGATGAGGAGGCGGCTGAAGACGATGCCGTAACGCGCGCCCAATTCCCGCCGGTAGGCCGCCTCCAG
Source organism: Gammaproteobacteria bacterium (assembly GCA_006227775.1). Taxonomy (GTDB): domain Bacteria; phylum Pseudomonadota; class Gammaproteobacteria; order Chromatiales; family Chromatiaceae; genus M0108. Next base: position 559 of record SBFV01000140.1, read on the forward strand.
ATCCGCCTGGCCGGGGGGCAGGCTGGCGTCGCCGGGGTTGTAGACCAGGTCCAGGTCCAGTCCGCTCCCCGGCTGGCCGTAACCGAGGGTATTGAGGCGCCGCAGGCCGGCGATGCTGCGGGCATGGACCCCCTGGCCGCGTTGCCGGTCCACGTTGTCCTCCAGATAGCACGGGAGGGAGGCGACGACCTGGACCCCCTCGGTGGCGAGAAAATCCGCCAGGTCCTCCTGACCGGGTTCGGAGAGGATGGTCAGGTTGCAGCGGTCGAGCACCCGCGCCCCCAGGCGCCGGGCCGCTCGCACCAGTTCGCGAAAACGCGGATGCAGCTCCGGGGCCCCGCCGGTGAGGTCGAGGGTCGGCAGGCCGCGAGCGCTGAGCACCCGGGGAATCAGGTCGATGTTCGCGTCGTCCATGCGCTCGGTCCGCCCGGGGCCGGCGTTGACGTGACAGTGCAGGCAACGCTGGTTACAGCGGTAGCCGAGGTTGACCTGCAAGGTGGTCAGGGCATGCCGGTGCAGCGGGGGGAAATCGGTAATACGCAGACGGGTCAGGGTGTCGAGCATGGCGAGGCACTCTAGGGGTAGTCGGCGGCTGGTGGCGGCGGTGATCCGGCCACTGACGCCAGCGGCCGGCGCGACAACCGTCAATGACGGCATTGAACGCCGTGCAGGTCGCCAGTATAACGGCTGGCGCTACCCACCCTTCATCGCCGGATTGCCCCCCATGCTCGCCTGGTTTGACCGTCTCCCCCTGATCTATCTGATCATCGCCGCCCTGACCCTGGGCCTCGCCCCCTTCGTCCCCGAGCCGCATCTGTGGGAAAAGCTCAAGCTGCTAGCCGCCGGGGGGCTGACGCGCCCCCTGGATATCTTCGATCTGGTCCTGCACGCCACCCCCTGGCTCCTCCTGGCCCTGAAGCTGGCCCGCTCGGGGGTCCGGTCCTGACCATGGCAAGCAACGACTCCCTGCTCTTTGTCTACAACGCCGACAGCGGCTTCTTCAACACCCTGGCGGACATCGGCCACAAGCTCTTTTCCCCCGCCACCTACCCCTGCCAGCTTTGCGCCATCACCCATGGCGTGCTGGCGGAGCGTGGCCCCTGGCGGGACTTTGTCGCGTCCCTGGATCTGCCCTGCGAGTTTCTTCACCGCGACCAGTTTGTGGAACGTTTCCCCGGGAACGGGACGCCCCTACCGGCCATTTTTCGCCTGGTAGCCGGAGAGCCCCGGGTCTGCGCCGATGCCAGCGCCATTGCCGCCTGCACTGGGCTTGAAGACCTCCAGGCGCTGATTCGGCTGCGATGCGTGAGGACTACGTCAGTAGGACTACCGAGCCATGAATAACTGGCTGACCGTAATGAGGGGGCGCGCCACATACCTGAACATGAACAACCAGTTATTGCTCTGCGCAGCCTGTGACGATCCGCCGGATGCACCAGGGCATCACCGCGGCATCAACGCGAACACTCCCCAGCCCAGGTATTCCCGCGTGTAAGCGGCGTAGCGCACGGGTTCCGAGGTCAGTTGGGCTCGCACATCTTTCGCGAGCTCGTCGCCGGGATTGCCTTCAAGCCACCGACGCATGGTGAGCCATTTGGCCGCCTCGTACCTGTCCCAGCCGTCCTGGTCAGCCAGAACCATTTCCACGACGTCGTAGCCAAGATGGCCGAAAGACGCGAGAAGTGCTGGCAGCGGCAGAAAGTCGGCGATGGCGTTGGCAAGACACCCCTTGGCGACCGCTTCCGTCGGCGGTAACTGCCGCCAATAGGGCTCACCGATGAGGATGATTCCTCCGGTTCGCAGGCTCCGCGCCAGCAGCTCGATCGTGCCGGCAACCCCCCCGCCGATCCAGGTGGCGCCGACACAGGCTGCCACATCGACCTGCTCGTCAGAGACATAGCCGGCAGCATCGCCATGGATGAACGTGACTTGATCGGCAACGCCGAGTTCAACAGCACGGCGTTTGGCTTGCGCGGTGAACAACGGGCTCAGGTCGATGCCGATACCGATGACGCCGTGATCGCGTGCCCAGGTGCACAGCATCTCCCCCGAACCGCTGCCGAGGTCGAGCACGCGTGCCCCCGCTTCCAGACGCAGCGCCGCGCCGAGCGTGGCGAGCTTTTCCGGTGTGATCGGGTTGTGGATGCGGTGAGCACTCTCCGTGATGTTGAAGATTCGCGGGATGTCCTTTGTGGAAGATTTCGTTTCAGGCAGCATCCTCGTCCTCCTCTCCCAGCCGGAAGCGGGCGGCGACTTCCTCCATGGTGGGCATGCGGGCCTGTTCCAAGCGCATCACCAGGCCCAGCGCACTTAGCACGGCCATGAGGGATGAGAGGGTGACGTCTTCACCCGCCTCGATCCGGTAGATCACTTCTCGCACCTTGCCGGCGCGCTGGGACAGATCCTTGATCGTGAGGCCGAGTTCTTGCCGGCGCGCTTTCAGCATGCGGCCGAGTTCGTCCGGAAAGCGGCTAGTGTCAGTCATGGCTGACATTCTTGGTGGAAATGCCTGACTTTGCAAGTTGTGACTGACACGACTTCACTCTCCTCGACACTCAACTCGAAAGTTGGATTAAAAACCTTCATATACCAGGCTCAGGCCAAGGCAACCGAACTCCTGACCACCGGAGGCAGACCAGCGTGGAGACCTTCGTCCAGACCCATGAGGCGGCCATCCGCCTGACCGCCTTCTTCGGCATCTTCGCCGCCATGGCCCTGTGGGAATGGCGCGCCCCGCGGCGGGCCCTGACCGTCTCCAAGACCCTGCGCTGGGCCAGCAACCTGGGGCTGGTGGTCCTGAACACGGTCCTGCTGCGCCTGCTCTTCCCCGTCGCGGCGGTGGGGCTGGCGGCGACGGCGGCGACCCAGGGCTGGGGCCTGCTCAATCAGTATCCCCTCTCCCCCTGGCTGGCGATCCCCCTGGCGGTGATGGCCCTCGACCTGGCCATCTGGGCACAGCACGTCTTTTTTCACGCCGTGCCGGCCCTGTGGCGGCTGCACCGCGTCCACCACGCCGACCTGGACTATGACCTCACCACCGGGGCGCGTTTCCACCCCATCGAGATCCTGCTGTCCATGCTCATCAAGTTCGCCGTCATCCTGGCCCTGGGGCCGCCGGTGGTGGCGGTGATCCTGTTCGAGGTCATCCTCAACGGCATGGCCATGTTCAACCACGGCAACGTTGGCCTGCCCTCATGGCTGGACCGGCGGCTGCGCTGGGTCTTCGTCACCCCCGACATGCACCGGGTGCACCATTCGATCGCGGAGGACGAGACCAACTCCAACTTCGGCTTCAACCTCTCCTGGTGGGACCGCCTCTTCGGCACCTACCGCGATCAGCCCCGCGCCGGTCACCTGGGCATGACCATCGGCATCGATGACCACCGCGACCCCCGGGAGGTCGCCGCCCTGCCGGGGATGCTGGCCCTGCCCTTCCGCGGCGCGATCACCGGCTATGCCATCAACCGCCGCCGCTGGGAACCGCCTGGCCAAGGTGAACCAGGCGGACAGGGCGGATCGGGCGGTCTGGGCCAATCGGCTGGATCTGTTGGACAAAACGCTCCAGCCGGGAGGCGGCCATGAAGTCGGCCCCGCGCCTGTTGCTGGGCCTGGCGCTTGCCGCCGGCATCGTCCTGGCCCTAATCAACCGCGAGCACCTGGACGCCAGCGCCCTGACGGCCTGGGTCGAAGCTGCCGGCCCGGTGGGGCCCCTGGTCTTCATTGGCCTCTATGCCATCGCCACCGTCCTGTTCCTGCCCGGTTCCCTGCTCACCTTGGCCGGCGGCGCCCTGTTCGGGCCGCTATGGGGGACCCTGTGGAACCTCACCGGCGCCACCCTCGGGGCGATGCTGGCCTTTTTGGTCGCCCGCTATCTTGCCGGTGACTGGGTCCAGGCCCGCTCCGGGGGGCTGCTCAAGCGCCTGATGCAAGGCGTGGAGGCGGAAGGCTGGCGCTTCGTCGCCTTCACCCGCCTGGTGCCGGTCTTCCCCTTCAACCTGCTCAACTATGCCCTGGGGCTGACGCGGATTCCCTTCCTCCCCTACCTGCT
>SBFV01000035.1 GCA_006227775.1 Gammaproteobacteria bacterium
CCGGTCGTAATACCGGGCGCGGTAGAGGAGACGCGGCGGTTCGCCCTCGTTGAAGCCGGTGCGGGTGTGGAGGACGTTGTTGCAGATGAGGCCCCAGCCGGGCTTCAGCCGGGCCTGGAAGTGCTGGGGCGGATTGCTGGCGAGGATTTCCTTGAGGGTAGCGACGGCCTCCCGGGTCAGGGAATCGTCACGCCAGGCGATATTGCGCTTGCGGTCCGTGTAACGCATGTGCAGGCGTCCGTCCGGACGGACCGAGAACACGGGCCCGGGCTGCTCGGCCCGGCTCTCCACTCCGTCCACCCGGTTGGCGGGAATGGTCATGGCCTGGGGATGCATGAGGGCACGGATGTACTCCGGGTCGCTATCACGCAGCAGGAGATAGGCGATCTCGTGATCGAGGAGGTCGTTGTCACCCCCCTCGGCGGCGGGATGGACGCAGTGCAGCAGCATGCCATGGATCTGGTGGTCCGGCTGATTGTAATAGCCGTCGGTATGCCAGGCGATGGGGCGGTTGGTGTAGGGAATATATCCGGCGTGGACCTCGTCGTTCTGGATCTTGATGGAGGTGATGGCGTCTTCGTCCGCGCCCGTGTTGTGATCCAGACGGCGCAGGCCGAATTGTTCGCCCAGCCGGCGCACGATGTTCTTATCCGGATCATCTCCCAATTCGCTGGCGTAGATGGCCATATTGGCGCGCCGGCAGCGGTCGAGGATGGCCTGGTATTCGGTGGGGCTGAGCCGCCGGGGGTCCCGTACCTCTACGATCAACTCCTCCACCTGGGCGGGGTGCGTGGCCAGTTTGGTCTCTCGCCAGCGGGCGTAGGCCTCGGGCTGGTCCAGAGCGAAGGGTGAGGTGTCCTGAGTGGGCAGGCTGGTCATGGGCGGCGCTCCCGTTACGGCTGCTGGGGGTGGGTGGGGCCGCCATTCGGCCCCCTGGGGCAAAGGCTATAATAAAAGCCGAAAAAGGAAAAAAGCGAGAGGCCCATCATGTCATTGTCCACGTATGCGCATATGTTGGTAGCGGTGGATTTTTCCCCCGAGGCCGAAACCCTTGTCGCCCGTGCCGCCCAGTTGCGCGAGCAGTGCGGGGCGCGTCTGAGCTTACTGCATGTGGTGGAATATCTGCCCATGGCCTATTCCGGCGACCTTGTGCTGCCGGAAGGTTTCGATTTGGAGCAGGAACTGCTGGAGGTGGCCTCGCGCCAGATGGCCGCCCTGGGAGATCGCCTGGGGGTGGCGTCGGCGGACCGCCGGGTCGAGATTGGCAATACGGGCCACACCATCCTGCGGGTAGCCGACGAATTGGGGGTTGATCTCATCCTGGTGGGCAGTCATGGCCGTCATGGTCTGGCGGTGCTGCTGGGGTCCACGGCCCGTAGCGTCCTCAATGGCGCCCGCTGCGATGTTCTGGCGGTGCGGGTGGCGGAGGAGTGATATTTGGCCGGGCGGGTCCAACGTCTTTCACTTCTGAGGGGTACCCACGCACCCCTCACGCGCAAAGACGGGGCGGGTGTCTTTCACGCTTACTGTCAGGGGTCGGCTCGCCACACCCCCGATAACGAAAGACTTTCCCGTGACTTTCACGCTAACCTGACCCGCCAGTGGTTCCATTTCACCGGAGGAGGCCATGACCGACCCCAACAATCCCAGACACGCCCGTACGGGCAGGCAAATCGACCTCGACAAGCTCGACCGCGTGGTGGCACAGGCTCGCCAGGCGCGGGAGGACCGGTCCGCGGGTTACCGTGACCAGGCCCTCAAGCTCTATCCCTGGGTCTGCGGTCGCTGTGGCCGCGAGTTCGATCACCAAAATCTGCGCGAATTGACGGTTCACCACAAGGATATGGATCATGACAACAATCCCCCGGACGGCAGCAACTGGGAACTGCTCTGCCTCTATTGCCACGACAACGAGCACCAGAAGTACGAGGAACACCTGGCCGCCCGGGCGGCGGGCCGGGCGGGTCCGGGCGCTGGCGGGACGGCGGGCACCGGCAAGGTGTCGACGCACAAGCCCTTTGGCGATCTGGCGGCCTTGTTGAAACAACGGGGCGGCTGAGCCCCGGGTTTCTTCATCCAGGGCGGCAGGGGGCACTGGCGCCACAGCCCGCCGGATATCGTGCCCCTGCCGAGTATCCGTCCGGATCGATCCCGCTGCCTCGTATATCCCACTTTTTCTTTAGATTCCCCCTTCCGGTAAATTCCGCCCCCAGCTTGATCCCCTTTCCGGCTGGCTCCTGTCACCAGGGGGCCATGGTTGCCGTTAATTGGTCCTTACCTATGCCACTGCTCAGTCTTCGCAACGTCTCCCTCGCCTATGGTCAGCCGCCCCTGCTGGAAGGGGTGACTTTCGAACTCGATAAGGGCGAGCGCGCCTGTCTTATCGGTCGTAACGGAACCGGTAAGTCGACCTTGCTGCGTATCCTGGCGGGGGAGGCGCAGCCAGACAGTGGTGAAGTGTGGATGCGGGAGGGCCTGACCGTCGCCCGTCTGACCCAGGAGGTGCCGCAGGGCATGGTCGGGCGGGTCTTCGACCTGGTGGCGGGGGGGCTCGGCGAACTGGGTGAGCTGGTGCGGGAATACCATGACCTGAGCCGCCGACTCGAAGGTGGCGGGGGAGGGCCGGAAGGGGCGACGGAGGCGGGAGACCTGCTGGGCACTCTGGCCCGGGTCCAGCACCAACTGGAGGCCGCGGGTGGCTGGGAGATCGAGCTTCGCACCGAGCGGACCCTATCCCGGCTGGACCTAGATGCGGAGGCAGACTTCGCCAGTCTCTCCGGGGGACTGCAACGACGGGTCCTCCTGGCGCGGGCCTTGGTGCGCGAGCCGGACCTGCTGTTGCTGGACGAGCCCACCAACCACCTGGATATTCAGGCCATCGACTGGCTGGAGGGCTTCCTGCCCGAAATCGCCGGGGCCATCCTGTTCGTCACCCATGATCGTCTGTTCCTCCGCAAGCTCGCCACCCGCATCTTGGAGCTGGATCGGGGACGGCTGACGGATTGGCCCGGTGACTATGACAACTATTTGCGCCGCCGCGAGGAACGGCTCCATGCGGAGTCGGTGGCCAATGCCCGCTTCGACCGCAAACTCTCGGAGGAGGAAGTCTGGATCCGGCAGGGCATCAAGGCCCGGCGTACCCGCAACGAAGGCCGGGTACGTGCCCTGGAGGCCATGCGTCGGGAACGTCAGCAACGGCGGGAGCTCCAGGGTACAGCGCGTCTGCGGCTGAGGGAGGCCGAGCGGTCGGGCAAACTGGTAGTGGAGGCCGAGGGTGTCAGCTATAGCTGGGGTGGGGCACCGGTAGTACGTGACCTCGATACTCTCATCCTGCGCGGAGACAAGGTCGGCATCATGGGCCCCAACGGCGTTGGCAAGAGTACCCTGCTCAAGCTGCTGCTGGGAGAGATCGAACCCGACACGGGTCGCATCCGTCGGGGAACCAACCTGCAGGTGGCCTACTTCGATCAGCAGCGGGCGCGGCTCGAAGAAGACAAGACGGTGCTGGACAATGTGGCCGGCGGTAGCGAAAAGGTTACCATCGCGGGCCAGAGTCGCCATGTCCTGTCCTATCTCAAGGACTTTCTGTTCACCCCGGACCGCGCCCGTCAGCCGGTGCGGGCACTTTCCGGCGGGGAGCGCAACCGGCTGCTGCTGGCACGGCTCTTCACCCAGCCAGCGAACCTGCTGGTCATGGACGAGCCTACCAATGACCTGGATACCGAGACCCTGGAGCTGTTGGAGGAGTTGTTGCTCAATTTCGAGGGGACCCTGCTTCTGGTCAGCCATGATCGCGCCCTGCTGGATGCCGTGGTCACCAGTACCCTGGTCTTTGAGGGCGATGGCAGGGTCAGCGAATACGTCGGGGGCTACGAGGATTGGCTCCACCAACGGCCGCTGCCGCGGGCGCAGGCCGAGCCGACGCGGATGCCTAAATCCGGAAAGTCCCCCAAGCTGGCCGGGACCGGCACGGACGAGGCGGCTAACTCCCTGATGGCGGATAAGGCCCCCGACATGGTCCTACCGAGGCGCGACAAGCTGAGTTTCAAGGAACTGCGGGAGCTGGAAGCCCTGCCAGCCCGGATCGAAGCCCTGGAGATGGAGATCCAGTCCCTTCAGACCCGGATGGGGGAAGCCACTTTCTACCAGCAGCCAGGGACGTCCATCGCCCAGACCCGCGCGCGGATGGCCGGTCTGGAGGCGGAACTGGGCATGGCCTATGCGCGCTGGGAATCCCTGGAGACCCGCAAGGCCTGAGAGCTAGAGGAGCATTACGTCCTCTTTACCGCTCCAGGCTTGCCATCTCGTTGTTGTCGTTGGGAGTGAAAATCTCCAACTACCGCATTGAGAAGTTTCTTTCACGGCCGCTGAGAACCCAGCGTAATGGAAACCGTCGCGATGATGGCAGTCGCCAGATAGGCTTGCGGCAACGGTCCACCGGGAATGAATCCAGCGATAGCCAGAAATGATACCGGTGGACGCCGGCATGAGGTACGCGCTATTGCAGTCGGTACTTCCCGCTGATGTTTTCGGCAACCTTCGCGCTGTCATACATGAAACGCAAGACGCCGGGATTCTCCTTCAATCCCCATAGGGTTATCCG
>SBFV01000180.1 GCA_006227775.1 Gammaproteobacteria bacterium
GCATCACTGACTGGAGGTGATAGGGTGGATAGCGTCATTCCCCCGGGTGACCAGACTGAATTGGTCCGTGACGCCTGTCTCCCAGGGTAAATTCAGCCCCTAAGCGGCATGAATGGCTGAGAGACCGCGCCCGGCCATTCGTGCACATGGGTGCCGGAAGGTCCTAGGGGTCCGCTACGGCCTGGGTGTAGCGACCTTTGTCGGCGTAGCTGAAGGTGCGGCGGGAGGGCTGGAGGCCGGGATCGAGGTCCCCGTAGCCAGGATCGAAGCGGACAAGGTCCCGTCGGCACCGAGAACGATGACCTGTCCGCCCAGCACCAGGGGTTGGGCCTGGATGGCCCCCTTGGCCAGCCGTGCCCGCCCCAGGAGACGGCCGTCGCCGCGCGCCAGGAGATGGATATAGCCCTCCAGATCACCAACCAGCACCGTATTGCCCACCACCGTCGGGGCCGACAGGATGCGGTAACGCAGGGCCTCCTGCTTCCACAGGCCGGTACCGTCTTCCGGCTTGGCGGCCCAAACGATATCGTCGGCATCGGTGACGTAGAGGGTGCCGTCGGCGAGGGTCAGGCCAGCATAGGAAGAGAGGGCGCGGCGCCAGAGGACGGCCCCGCTGACGAGGTCCAGGGCCGCCAGATCACCATTGTAGGTGGCGACATAGACCGTCTGTCCCATGACCACCGGGGTGGCGTTGAGGTCGGCGATCCGCTCCAGTTCCGAACGCCCCCGGGGCGGGGTCACGGTGGTGATCCACTCCGGCAGGCCGGAGGCCAGCTCGATCTTGGCCAGACGCCCGCCGGAGACCCCCACCAGGGCATAGTCATTCAGAATCAGCGGGGTGCTGCTGCCGCGCAGGGTGAGGACCGGGGCCTGGAAGTCGTAATTCCAGAGTTGTTCCCCGGTGGCGGCATTGAAGCCGAAGACGCTGTCGTTGAGGGTGTGGAGGACCACCTGATCCCCAGCGAAACGGGGAACCGAGAGGATCTCGCTGCCGACCTGAGCCCGCCAGAGTTCACCGCCATCGGCAATCGCGAGGGCAAGCAGATCGCCGTTGGTTGAGCCCACCACCAGGCGGTCCCCAGCCACGTCCGGGCCACCACTCAGCGGCAGGCCCGTGTCGCGCTGCCAGAGAATGCGACCATCGGCGGCACTGATGGCCGTCACCAGCCCCCTGGCATCCGCGACGAAAAGCTGACCCTTCTGGTGGGCCGGCTCCAGGCTCAGGCGGCGGCCATCCGTGCCTTTGCCGGTGCCGATCGTCCAGAGGGGGGTGAGGGCCTGCTCCGTCGCCACGGGCGCAAGTTCCGTGGGGGGACGCGGGTCTTTTTCCCCCGCCAGCCAGGGGATGTAACTACAGCCTCCCAGGTGCAGGGCCAGCAAGCCGAGCAGGGCGGGCGCGAGTCGCGACATAGGTCTCATGGGCCTTTCCGGGGGAGTGGTACCAGGCGGCGGTCAGCCGGCGGGCGGCAGATTTTCCAGTTTCAGTTGCAACAGCGCGGTGTTGGCGGCGCCCTGGGAGATGGCGCGCTCATAATCCGCCCGGGCCTCGGCGACGCGCCCGTCCGCCAGGGCAAGGTCGCCGCGGAGGGCGGCGAAGTCGGCGGCGAAGGGTCCACCCTGATCCTCCTTGGTAATGATGGCCATCGCGGCAGCGAGATCGCCCTGGGCGATCAGGAGTCGCGCCAGGCGGAGAGCGGCGACCTTGGCCAACCCCGGTTCAGGGGCCTTGGTCATGGCCCGCTCCAAGGCCTGGCGGGCGGCCTGGGGCTGATTGGCGGCGATCTCGACCCGTGCCAGCATGAGCTCCGTCAGGGCGCCATAGGCGCTGTCCCCGTGCTTTTCGAGCAGTAACCCCGCCTGGGACCGGGCGGCATCGTTGTTACCCGACTCCACGGTAGTGACCAGTTGCTCGAAGGCGGCGGATGCCTCCTGGGCTTGGCTTTCCCGATGGTCCTGCCAGGCCCGCCAGCCAAAGACGGCCGCCAGGCCAATGATCAGGCCGCCGGCGACGGAGGTCCCGTTTTCCTTCCACCAGCTTTTGATGGCTTCAACTTTTTCGTCATCGGTTTCGTAGACGTTCAATCCAGTCACCCCGAGGATGGTGCTAAGGGGCGTTCACCCCGTCAGAGTTATAGAGAGTGCGAATCAATGAAAGACAGTAACCGTTTCTTTCCTCATCAGGGGTAAGGCCAGACCCCTGATGACGGTGAACCGCATATTTCACCGCTGCCGTCAGGGGCCGTCCTGGCGCGCGGCCAGAAGGAATGACTCCAATTCCTCATGGGACAGATCTCGCTGCTCGCCATCCCCCCGCAAGGGTTTTACCCCCAGGATGCCCCGCTTCAGTTCCTCCTCGCCCAGGACCAGGGCAAAGCGGGCACCACTACGGTCCGCCTTCTTGAACTGACTCTTGAAGCTGCCACCACCGCAATGGCATTGCAAGCGCAGGTCCGGGATGGCGTCACGCAGAAGTTCCGCGAGGCCCGGGGCAGCGGCCTGAGCCGCCGCGCCAACGGCAACCAGGTAGGCATCCAGGGGCGGCGGGGACGGGAGGCCGTTGGCCTTCCCATTTTCCAGCAGGGCCACCAGCCGCTCCAGTCCCATGGCGAAGCCTACCGCCGCGGTCGGACGGCCGCCCAATTGGGCCACCAGGCCATCGTAGCGCCCACCGGCGCAGACCGTACCCTGGGCGCCCAGGTCGTCGGTAATCCATTCGAAGACGGTCCGGTTATAGTAATCCAGTCCACGCACCAGGCGCGGATTGATCTGATAGGGAATACCGGCATCGTCGAGCCCGGCGCAAAAGGCCTCGAAGTGACGCCTTGACGCCTCTCCCAGGTGATCGAGGAGGACCGGGGCACCGGCGATGACTTCCCGCAGCTCAGGGTTTTTGGCGTCCAGCACCCGCAAGGGATTGGTCAGGAGGCGTCGGCGGCTGTCATCGTCCAGATGGGCGTGATGGGCCTCCAGGTAGGCCACCAGTTCCACGCGATAGGCCGACCGTTCCTCGGCCTCCCCCAGGCTATTGACCTCCAGCCGCAGCCCTTCCAGGCCCAGGGTGCGCCAGATGCGCTGGGTGAGGAAGAGAACCTCCTGATCGATGTCCGGTCCTTCCAGGCCAAAGACCTCCACCCCGATCTGGTGGAATTGCCGATAGCGGCCCTTCTGGGGCCGCTCGTGACGGTACATTGGCCCCCGGTACCACAGGCGCCGGGGCTGGTCGAGGAGGCCATGCTCGATGGCGGCGCGGACGCAACTCGCCGTACCTTCGGGCCTCAGGCTCAAGCTGTCGCCATTGCTGTCCGGAAAGGAGTACATCTCCTTTTCGACAATGTCGGTGACCTCCCCGATGGAGCGCTTGAAGAGATCCGTCACTTCCACCAGGGGGGTACGGATCTCACTGTAGCCGTAGGATTCGAGGACGCGACGGGTTTCATCCTCCAGCCGCTGCCAGAGGCCGATGCGATCGGGCAGCAGATCATGCATGCCACGAATGGCCTGAATGTTGATTGCCATGGTTATGGTAAGCGGGGACAGGGCTCAGGGGGCGGAGGTAACGGGGGCCGGGTCGAGGATGAAGCGCGCGACGTTACCTCTCACCACGGACTGGAAATCAAAAGGCTTGCCGCCGACCTCAAGCTCGACGGCGGCGGCATTACCAATAATCAGGGAATAGGGAGGCTTGCCACCAAAAAGGTAGTGATCGCCCTTGTCCATTTCACCCACCAAGGCGTAATTCATGGTGCTGTCACGGATATCCACGGAGGTGGGACCGATGAAGCGGATCATCACCGCCAGTTTCTCCTCCACCTGGGCCACATCGGCCTCCCTGGGGAAGGAGGTGGCCGCGATCATCGAGTTATCCGTCGGCGTCTCACCCCTGAAGGTATTCCCCTGGGCCTCCTGTTCTCCCTCGCCATCCTCCTCCAGGGGCTCCAGGACCACTTCTTCCGGGTAATCCTGAGCGGATTCCTCCTGGGTCCTGATGGCCAAACCAGAAGCCTGCGTGGTTTCGGGCCTGGATGTCATGGGTGGGGCTTCCGCCGGCGTAGCCCGCGGGGAGGCGCCATTGGCTGAAAGTAAAGAGGGACCCAGGACTTCCGCTGCGGGTTGCTCCTGACCGGCAAGGGAAGGGGCCAGGTTGTCCGCGGGCTTTTGCACCCACCACCAGGCCAGGATAAGCAAAGCGAGGAGCAGGGTGGCAGTGACGGCGGCCCAATTGATTTCCCGGCGCCGACCTCCCCCCTTGCCTTCCCCCTCTCGCTTGCCCTCTCCCCCGACCAGGACCTCGGCGCCTTCCTCGCCCCTGGACCGACCATTGCCACTTCCCTGACCAGCGGCGAATCCCGGCCACCTAACCGGTCGTAAGCCAGGGCGCGACCGCTTGGTGGGTGTCCCGGGTATGGGGGTCGCGGCGGGGTTGCCAATTCGCGGGGGTGGGGGCGAGTTTGGCTTGGGGGGAACGGGAGACCTGGCCTGACTGCTACGGTAGGCGTGAGCCAGGGCCTCGGGGTTCAGCTCCAGCAACCGCGCATAGCTCTTGACATAGCCAACGACGAAAACCGGGTCAGGCAGGGCGGCGTAATCGTCTTCCTCGATAGCCAGCACCCGATCCACGGTCAGGCGCAGCTCGCGGGCGACCTGGCGGACTTCCATGCCGCGACGCAGCCTGGCCTGGCGCAGACGCTGGCCGGGGCCGCGAGAGTGGACGGCGGTCGCGGCCCCTGGCGCTTCGGCCGGCCCCGGGCCCGGGGCAGGATCGAATGGGTCGGTCATCTTGGTTCTCGGAGGGACTGGATTTCCGGTGCGTCCGGGTAATTCTCCCGCAGAAGTTTCTCATAGCGGGCGGCGCCCGGCCGGGAGCCGAGGGCGCGCTCCGTGCGGACCCCCAACAGCAGAGGCTTGGCCCCGCGCCCCCCCGCGGCGAAGTAACGCTCGAGATAGCTCTTGGCGGAACGGTAGCGGCCTTCAGCATAATCCAGCTCCGCCATCTCCAGCAGGGCCGGGGGATAGCCAGGATTGGTGGAGAGGGCACGGCGCAAGGCCTGCTCGGCGGTAGCGGTCTGGCTTGCGCGCCGCGCGCAGATACCGGCCCTTGTCTCCGCCACCCAGGGGGCGTTGAAGAGGGGATTGCTCAAGGCTTGCTGGTACTGAGCCGCCGCCCCCGCGTAATCCCCCCGGTCGCAAAGGAAATTACCCCAAGCCATGAGCAGATAGGGGTCATTGGGGGTCAGGCTCAGAGCGATGCGGAAATGGCGTTCAGCTTGGTCATACTGCCGCAACTGCTGATAGATGGTGGCGATGACGTTGTGGGCATGGGCGTTGTCAGGGCCTTCCGCCAGGGCCTTCTGGGCGTTTTTCAGGGCCGGCTCGATCTCCCCCAGGCGGTAATACTCGGCGGCGATCTGAACATAGAGATCACCGGGAGCGCCCTGGGCCTGATCGGGTTTGACCCCCTTGTCGCCACCGCAAGCGACCAGCGGTAGGCTGGCGATAAGGACCATCGCCTGCATGAGGGCCTTCGCCCTGGCCGTCACCCGGTGGGGGACTGGCGCCGGTTCCCTGACCGTACCGGGGGTCAGGGAACCTGAGTGGTTCCAGCCCGCATCCGCCCCATCGTCCCCATAGGGGCTGGCGTCTGGGGCCCAACGGCACTGGGGTTTCATTGAGCGAGATCCACCGCTGGCGGTGGCCAGAGGGTGGCGATCGGGGCGCGCCGGGCGCGATCGCGCACCCGACCCACCAACTGACCACAGGCGGCGGCGATTTCGTCGCCCCGGGTCTTACGGGTGGTGGTGAAGATACCAGAGCGGATGAGGCGGTCACGAAAGGCCTCGATCCGCTCCAGGGATGAGGTGCGGAAATCGCTGCCGGGGAAGGGATTGAAGGGGATGAGGTTGACCTTGGAACGGGTCCCCTCCAGAAGACGGATCAGTTGCTTGGCATGGGTCGGGCTGTCGTTGACGCCGTCGAGCATGACGTATTCCCAGGTCACCCGACGGCGGAGGTTGTCCCCGATGTAGGCGCGGCAGGCGGGGATCAGGACCTCCAGGGGATACTTGCGGTTGATGGGCACCAGTTCATCACGCAGGGGATCGTTGGGGGCGTGCAGGGAAACCGCCAGGGAAACGTCGCTCACCTCCGCCAGCCGATAGATGTTGGGGACGATGCCGGAGGTGCTGACCGTGAGTCGTTGCTTGGCGACCATATAGGCCAGATCATCCTGCATGATGGCGAGGGCCTTGACCAGGTTGTCGAAATTGGCCAGGGGCTCGCCCATGCCCATCATGACGATGTTGGAGGGGGCCTCCCCCAGCCAACGGCTGGCATGCCAGACCTGCCCGACGATCTCCCCGGGAGTCAAGTTGCGGTTGAAGCCCTGGCGGGCCGTGGCGCAGAAGGCGCAATCCAGGGCGCAGCCCACCTGGGAAGAGACGCAGAGGGTGTGACGCCGTTCCTGGGGGATGAGCACCGGGATATAAACAGTCTCCACCCGCTGGCCGTCGGCCAATTCCAGGACCCACTTGCGGGTGCCATCCGCGGAGGGCCAGTCCTCCACCAGATGGAGGGGGCGGATCTCGGCAACCGCCTGAAGTTGGTACCTGAGCTTGAGAGACAGGTCCGTCATGGCCCCGAAATCCGTGACCCCGTGCTTATGGACCCACTTGAAGAGGTTACGGCCGTGGAAGGGCTTGTGACCCAACTCCATCACCAGTTGCTCGCAGCCCTTGAGGTCCAGATCCAGCAGGTTGAGGCACGCCGGGCTCGCCACCGCGGGAGCCAGGCCGGTGGGTGGCAGCGTCAGGGGCACGGAAACGACGGCCATGGGTGGCGGTGACAAAAAACTCGGGTTTCGGGTTCTGGGTCGACGGGGTGGGCCTCTGGCCCGGGGTCAAGGCCAGGTGGGCTATCGCGGCGGGGCGAGGACAAGATCTGGCCGAATGGCAACCCCGTGTAGGGAAGGCGAAAGTTTACCCAGTACTTGCACGGGTGGCAAACCGCCCCGACTCTCCCTGACGCGAACGGAAAATCGACAGGCTTCGGCTATAGTCCTTGCTGGCGGGATTCAGGCCCCCTAGACTCTCCCGGCCTGACCCTCCCCCCTCCCCGGTGACTTCAGATGACCTGCTTCGATGTCTTCAATGGTGACGCCGACGGCCTCTGCGCCTTGCAGCAACTGCGCCTGGCGCACCCGCTGGAGACGGTCCTGGTCACCGGGGTCAAGCGGGACATCGGCCTACTGGCCCGGGTGAAGGCCGTGAGCGGGGACCAGATCACCGTCCTCGACCTCGCCCTGGACAAGAATCTCCCCGCCCTGGCGCGTATCCTGGCGGCGGGGGCCCGGGTGCGCTATTTCGATCACCACTTCCCCGGCGAAATCCCCGACCACCCTGGTCTGGAGGCTCACATCGAGACCGCCCCCGACCGGGGTACCAGTCTGCTGGTCGATGATTATCTCGGCGGAATTCATCGTGCCTGGGCGGTGGTGGGGACCTTCGGCGACAATTTCGATGAGTCGGCGCGCCACGCCGCCCAACCCCTGGGCCTGACCGAGGCCCAACTGAACGCCCTGCGCGACCTCGGCATCTACCTCAATTACAATGCCTATGGCACCGAGGTCACTGACCTGCACATCCCCCCGGATGCCCTCTTTCGCCGTCTCCAGCCCTATGCCGACCCCCTGGAATTCATCGATCGGGATGCGGCCTTTCGGTCGTTACGCGATGGCTTCGCCGACGATATGGCTAAGGCCAGGGCCGTGAAACCCGTGATCGACCGCCCCGGCCACCGGCTGCACATCCTGCCGGCGACACCCTGGGCGCGCCGGGCCGGCGGGGTGCTGGCCAACGAACTGGCGCGGGCGGCTCCGGATCAGGCCCATGCCCTGCTCACCCACCTGCCCGCCGGGGGTTTCGTCGTCAGCGTGCGCGCCCCCCTGAAGCGGCGACAGGGGGCGGACGAGCTCTGCCGGCTATTCCCCACCGGCGGTGGTCGCCCGGCGGCGGCCGGTATCAACCATCTGCCGGAGGCGGCCTACGAGGTCTTCGTGGCCGCCTTCCTGGCCGCCTTTTGAGGCCGGATTGCCTTGGCACCCCATTAACTCGACGCTACCTGGGGGGGTTCCCGCATTGAGCAACGCCCCCAGGGACAAATCCGGATCTTGAAGACGGACGCTTTCTTCGCCGTCAAAGTCACGGCATACCTTCCATTTTCAGGGGCGTGGCATTTTCAGGGGCGTGTCACGCCGCCTCCAGCGAGTTAGCGTGAAAGTCATGGGAAAGTCTTTCATTATCAGGGGGGGGGTGACGAGCCGCCCCATGACAGTTAGCGTCAATAACACCAGCGGAGCCTTCCTCCTTCTGCGGTGTGGCTGGCCCCCTCAGGTTAGTTAGTCCCCCTCATATTCGTTAGTCTGCCCCGCCCGCCAACTGGCCAAAAGCGCCAGACACTGGCGGTTCATCTCCCAGGCCCGTTCCAGGCTATCGGCCTCGGTATAGGCGCGCAGTTCGGGGGCATTGCCCGAGGGGCGCAGGTGGGCGATTTCCCCGCTGGCGAAGGTCACCCGCACGCCGTCGGTGATGTCGATGGCCGAGACGGGGCCGAACAGTGCCCCGAAGAGGGACTCGGCCGCCGCCAGGTCACGGGAGGCAGCGCCGGAGGCCAGGGGTTGCAGGCGCCCCTGGGCGAGTTCGGTGGGAAAGTCCTTGAGCCGGTCGCTGGCGGTGAAGCGGGGCGGCAAGCCCCTCGCCAGAGCGGAAAGGGTCAGACCCCGCTCTTGGGCCGCCAGCAGCAGGGCGATGGCCACTACCAGGGCATCCCGCGTCGGCAGGGCCGGCAGGTGCCGCCCCTCACGGACCAGATCGGTAGCGATGAGGAAACCGCCGTTGGCCTCATAGCCGACCACGGGGCTCAACCCCGCCGCCGCCAGATCCGTCATCCCCTCGATCACGTAAGGCGAGCCGATACGGGTACGTCGGATGGCGCGGAACCAGCCGGATTTCTCCAGCGCGCTATTGCAACTCACGGGCGCCGCGACGGCCTCGGCCCCCAGGTAGCGGGCGCAGAGAATCCCGGTGATGTCCCCCCGCAGCCAGTCACCGTGTTCGTCCGCCACCAGCGGCCGATCTCCATCACCGTCCGCGGAAAGCAGGGTCTGATAGCGACCGGTAGCGGCCCAGGCTTTGCCCAAGCGTACATCTTCGGGACGGATCGCCTCCGTATCCACCGGGATGAAGGTATCCGAGCGGCCAAGGCGGTCGACCCGGGCACCCAGGCCGGTCAGAACCTCGAAGAAGGCCTCGCGAGCCACGCTGGAATGCTCGTAAAGGCCAATATCCAGACCCGCCAGGCAGTCGGCCGGGAAGAAGTCCAGATAGCGGGCCACATAGGCCCGATAGCCCCCGGGGTCCTCCGGGGGCAGGGGCCTGGCGGCCTGGGGGTGGAAGGCGCCCGCCGCCGTAAAGTGCCCCCCGGGGAGTTCGACGCTCTCGGCGCGGATGCCAGCCTCATCGGCCTTGAGGATCTCGCCACGGGGGAGGTTGAACTTGATGCCGTTGCGATCGTCGGGGATATGGCTTCCGGTCACCATCAGGCTCGGCAAGCCCCGGGCCATCCCGAAGGCAGCGACCGCCGGGCTGGGAATGTGGCCAAGATAACGGGGGAGGTAACCGCTGTCCGCCGCGGCCTGGGCACAGGCGGCGAGGATAGAATCCGTGCTGGGACGGTAATCCCCCGCCAACGCCAGTTCCCCCCCCGGTGGCAGAACGCCAATCCGGGCGCAGTATTGGAGAAAGCCCAGGGTATAGGCGTAGCAGACCCGGTCGGTCATATCCACGGCCAGACCCCGGGCCCCGCTGGTGCCGAACTGAACACCACTCTGAACCATCAGGTCACCGATCCGCATCCCCTATCTCCTCATCGTGGTTGGTGTCGATCCAGGCCCTACCCCGGTTCCCTCCTAACTATAGCCGAAGTCTTTCGATTTTCGGTCAGACCAGGAGGATACTGGGATAGTGACGGGGGACGACAAGTCGCCCAACCAATACTAGAATGCAGGCCACTCACTGCCCGTCCACCCCCGAAACCGTCGGGAGGCGGTGATTTCATTTCAGCGAATATCTTCGCGATCGAGGAGGAGTTGACCCATGCTTGAGAAGAGTTCCTACCCCCTTTTCGCCTCGGCGGCGGCTTTGAGCCTGGCCCTGGGCCAGGTTGCCCTGGCCCAGACGGAGGCAACCCCGGCAGCCCAGGCACCCGCGGCACAGGCCCAGGCACCGGTGGTTCAAGCCCCGCCGGCGGCCGTGATGCCTGACCCCGCCAACGCGGCCCCGGCCACACCCGTCACCCCACCCACCACCCCCCCCGTCACCGCTGAAGCCCCGCCACCCGCCACGCCGGCCCCCGCGGCCCCTCCCATGATCCAGCCGCCCGCCATGCCTCCGCTTCCTCCCAGCCCGGCGGAGGCCGCCCACAGCGCCCAAGCCGAGGCCGCCATGAAGCGGATGGAGGAGCGTCAGGCCGAGATGATGGCCAAGCGCAAGTTGCGCTACGAGGAACTGCGCAAGCGTGCCGAAGCCGCCGGTCTGAGCCTACCCGAGACCCCGCCCTGGGAAGAGGCCGGCATGACCCCGCCGGAAATGCCCCCCATGCCCGAAATGCCCAGCATGCCGGAGATGCCCGCCATGCCCTCCTGGCCTGGCCAGACTGGTATGACCGGCATGGAAGGCATGGGACCCGCCCAGACTGGCCCCTCTCAGTACGGAGATTGGCAGGCCCTGCGTGAACAGGCCTGGCAAGCCAGGCGCGATCGTGCCGCTCAACGTGGCGTTGATATGCCCGATAAGGGCCCCTGGAATCTGCTGTCCCCCGAAGAGCGACAGGCCCATAGAGAAGAGATGCGCAATGCCGCCACCCCCGAGGAGCGTGCGGCACTGCGGGATAAGCACTGGACCCAACTGCGTGAGCGCGCCACCGCCCAGGGCATGACCCTGCCCGAGACCCCGCCCTGGAAGGAGGCCGAACAGCGTCGTGAGGCCATGAAGGCCCGGTGGGAGAGCTATCGCAAGATCATCGACCAGATGTCCGCGGAGGAGCGGGAAGCCGCCGAGGCGATCTTCGGCCAGATGCCTCAGCCCCCCGAGATGCCAGCCATGCCCGAGATGGGCCGGGACATGATGCCCCCCATGCCTTATGGCAGGGATTTCGGCACCCCGGCCCCGCGGGCCTATCCCCCCATGACCCCGGGCTATGGAGGACCGGGATATGGTGAACCCGCCTATGCCAGACCCGGTGCCGGCGGACCCGGTTATGGTGGTCCCGGCCTTGGGGGCCCTGGCTTTGGCGGACCTGGCTACGGCATCCCCGGCGCTGGTGGCTACGATCAGCCTCGCCCCTGGCCCAACGCCATGCCGGGTCAGATGTCGGCACCCATGATGATGCCAAACAGCGGCTACAACCGCTGGTAACCCGGCCAACTGGCCACCTGATTGCCCGGGGCGCGCCGGTCCCTGATGAGAGCCGCGCGCCCCGCGGCTGACGGATATCCAAGGCATTTCGGTTTCGGTCAAGGCCCGGCAGGATAGGGAAAGCCGACAATTGATTTGCGATGTCTAGAACAAGTACGGGGACACCACTAGGGGGAGCATCCACCCATGAAGATCATTCGCAACCTGCTGGCCCTCATCGGGTTAGCCAGCCTCATCGCATTAGGTTACGCCTATGTCCGGCTGGCCCCGGCCCTGGCGGAATTCGACAGCGAGTTTCCGCGCGTCTACGGGGAACTCGCCCAGCGCCTGCTCGCAACGGGGGACCCGGGCGTGGCCATGATGTGGGCGGTGGAGGTCGATGAAGGCCTGACACCGGAGGAGGTGATCGAGTCCCTCAAGAGCCTCGCCACCAGCCGCAACTTCCTCTTTGTTGGGGAATCGCCGTTTTATAAGCAGATCAAGGCGATTACCGGCGAAGATTTCCGTTACGTGAATTTCCTCTCCTTCTGCGACGCCCAGGTCGGCCAAATCATGCTGGAGTACCGTGACCAGTACAGCGGCTTCATGCCCTGCCGCATCGCCCTGG
>SBFV01000266.1 GCA_006227775.1 Gammaproteobacteria bacterium
TTCGTAGCTGATGCGCTCGTGGGCTGCGTGCATATCGACGATCACCAGACCGTCCGCCGCTTGGGCCAGGATGTAGACACCCTGAAGCTGGGCCAAGGCATAGCCCAGAGGAGGAATACCTCCCGCGGCCGCATGCGAATAACCCGAAGGGTCCGGGTCGCCAAGGGGCAGGGAGGAGAGGCGGTCCTGTCCCGGCCCCCAGTCACCGCGCCATTCCGCGACCCCGCCGGAAATCCCCCGGCCCAAGGGCATCTGGCGCGGCAAAGTCCGGGAGGCGCCCGACTCCGCCCCGAAAGGCGGGATCGGCTCCTTGGCGGGCAAGGATCCGGGCAATGACCCAGGCCAGGATCGCCCGTCGGCCGCCCCCGCCATTTCCCCTTCCGCCAGTCGCCGACGCAGGGCGCGAAGGATAAAGTCGTGGACCTGACGCCCCTCTCGGAAGCGCACCTCCTGCTTGGTGGGATGGACATTGACATCCACCAGCACTGGCGGGAGGTCCAGGTAAAGGACATAGGCGGGGTAGCGGCTGTGGTGCAGCACATCCTGGAAAGCCTGACGCACCGCGTGGGTCACCAGCTTGTCCCGTACCAGGCGGCCGTTGACGTAAAAAAACTGCAAATCCGCCTGGCCGCGGGAGAAGGCGGGGGCCGCCACCCAGCCGGACAGGCGCAAATCCACCGCCGCCTCCGCCACCGCCAGGGCATGGTCCAGAAACGATTCCCCCGCTAGGGCCGCCAGGCGCCGTGGCATCCCACCCCCCCCATCCAGCGCTGGCAGATCGAGGAGGGCGCGACCCTGATGCCGAAGCTGAAAGCTCACCCCGGCCCGAGCCAGGGCGATGCGCCGCACCACCTCCTCGATGTGGCCCAACTCGGTCTTCTCGGTGCGCAGGAACTTGCGCCGGGCCGGGGTGTTGTAGAACAGGTCGCGGACCTCGACGGTGGTACCCACGGGGTGGGCGGTAGGCTCCGGCGTGTCGATACGGTCGCCCCCATCACCACGAATCAGCCAGGCCTGGTCCGCCCCTCTGACCCGGGAGCTGATTTGCAGGCGCGATACCGAGGCGATGCTGGGCAGGGCCTCGCCACGGAAGCCCAGGGAGGCCACCGCTTCCAGATCCGCCAGGGTGGCGATCTTGCTAGTGGCGTGACGGTTAAGGGCCAGGGCCAGGTCCTCCCGGGGGATGCCGCAGCCGTTGTCCCGCACTCGCAGCAACTTGATGCCCCCCTGTTCCAGGTCGATCTCGATGCGGCTAGCCCCGGCGTCCAGGCTGTTCTCGATCAGCTCCTTGGCCACCGAGGCCGGGCGCTCCACCACTTCGCCGGCGGCGATCTGGTTGATGAGGTGGGGCGGCAGGGCGCGGATCGGATTCAGCGGGGGGGGGTCAGCGTTCATGGAGCGGGATGGAAGCAAAAAGGGCGCCACCACGCAAGGCGCTCGTGCCCTCTCCCCTGGTCGGTCTTCGCCGTTGGCGTGGCGGACACCCGCGACCTCTTCCATCGTCGGGGGCCTGGTGAGACCGTCATGACAGTAGGCCTCAATCAGTCCACGCGTCCGATACCCCGCGCGGCGGTTAGGTACTAAGGCGGGCCTGGGCTATCATTGAAGCCCCTTTTCAACCCAACCCCAAGGCCAGACATGCCACAGGAATCCCTCACCGGACAGCGGTCCCGGTTGTCCATCGCCATCACCGGCTCGGGCGGCAGTGGAGCCGTCACGACGGGCTCCATCCTGCTTGCTGCCATCGCCCGCGCCGGCTACTACGGTCTCATGACCCGCTCCGCCGGCCCCCAGATCCGTGGCGGGGAATCCGCTGCCATGGTTCGCTTCGGTCCTGATCCGGTTCATTGCATGGACGATCGTTTCGACATCCTGGTGGCCCTGGACTGGCTCAACATCAGCCGCTTCTATGACGAAATCCCCTTGGGAGCCGCGAGCCTGATCCTCACCGACCCGGCGGGCGGCCCCGTCCCGGCGGAGATCCTGTCCAGTGGCGGCCGGGTGGTGGAACTGCCCCTCAAAGCCATGGCGGACGCCGTGAGCGGCGGCCGCCTCAACATGGCCGCTCTGGGTGCCGCCGGGGCGATGGCAGGCTTGCCGCTGACGGCCCTGGCGGCCGAGGCAACGGCAGCCCTGGGTCACAAGAGCGCCAGCGTCGCCGAGTCAGCGGTCGCCTGTATCCAGGCCGGCTATGCCGCCGCTCCCGCCCAGGCCCTGCGCGCCATTACCGGCGGCGAGCGCTGGAACATGAGCGGCAACGAGGCCAGCGGCCTGGGGGCCCTGCGTGGCGGGGTGCGCTTCGTCGCCGCCTACCCCATCACCCCAGCCACGGAGATGCTGGAATGGTTGGCGCCCCGCTTGGAAAAGGTGGGCGGTGGCCTGCTCCAAGCCGAGGACGAACTGGCCTCGGTCAACATGATCATCGGCGGCTCCTTCGGGGGCGTGCCCTCCCTCACCGCCACCTCCGGCCCGGGTTTGAGCCTGATGATGGAGGGGCTAGGCCTGGCCGTGACCAGCGAGACCCCCATCGTGGTCGCCAACGTCATGCGCGGCGGTCCCTCCACCGGCATCCCTACCAAGTCCGAGCAGTCCGACCTCAACATCGCCCTCTACGGCTTCCACGGCGACGCCCCTCATCTGGTGCTGGCCGCCACCGACATTCGCGACTGCACCTTCACCACTCAGTGGGCGGTACGCCTGGCGGAACACCTGCAAACCGTGGCCATCGTCCTCAGCGACCAGGCCCTGGGCCAGTCGCGCACCGTCTGCGATCCACCCGCCCTCTTCCCCGACGATCTGCCCCGGGTGACGGCGGAAATCGGCGAGGAGCCCTATCGCCGCTATGCCCTCACGGAGTCAGGCATCTCCCCCATGTCCCTGCCGGGCCAGCCCGGAGGCATCTACGTCGCCGATGGCCTGGAGCATAACCCGCGGGGCACCCCCTCCAGCATGGCCAAGGACCATGCCGCCCAACTGGAAAAGCGCCGCCGCAAGCTGCTGGACTTCGATTACGATTCCCACTGGGCGGAGATCTACGGCTCCGGCCCCCTGGCCCTCGTCACTTGGGGCTCGGCCAGCGGCGCCGTGGTCGAGGCCGCCGAACGCCTGACCGCCGCCGGTTACGCGACGAGGGCCATTGCGCTGCGCCTCATCGCGCCCCTGCGACATGCCGATCTGGCTCAGGCCCTGGCCGGGGCCGAGCAGGTGCTGGTGGTGGAACAGAACCAGGGCGCCCAGCTTTTCCACTACCTGCACAGCGAGCAGGCCCTGCCGGCGGGGGCTCGCTCTTTCGCCCACCCTGGTCCCCTGCCCTTGCGTCCGGGCGCCATCGCCACCGCCGCCCTAGCCTCCGCCAACCACCCGGCGCCCAGCGCCGCCCCTGGTGCCCCCCCCGCCCCCTCTTCCGCTCAGGAGCATTGATATGGAAGGCGCATCGACCTCCAGCACCTACCAGGCCCCGGTCCTCAAGGCCAAGGACTACAAGTCGGACATCAACCCCATCTGGTGCCCCGGCTGCGGGGACTTCGGCGTCCTCGCCGCCATGACCAAGGCCGCCGCCTACCTGGGCCTGGCCAAGGAGCAACTGGCCATGGTCTCCGGCATCGGCTGCTCTTCCCGTCTGCCGGCCTACATCAACAGCTATGGCTTTCACGGTATCCATGGCCGCTCCCTGGCCATCGCCGCCGGGCTCAAGGCGGCGCGGCCGGACCTGACCGTGGTGGTCGCCGGCGGTGACGGCGACGGCTTCTCCATCGGCGGCAACCACTTCATCCACGCCTGCCGGCGCAACATGGACCTGACCTACATCGTCATGGACAACGAGGTCTACGGCATGACCAAGGGCCAGGCCTCCCCCACCACCCAGCCCGACTGGAAGAACAGCAAGCTGACCCCCCGCGGCACCGGGGTGCGCCGCTTCCAGCCCGCCGCCCTGGCCCTGGCCGCCGGCGCCTCCTTCATCGCCCGCGGCTTCACCGGCGACCCCAGCGGCCTGACCCAGCTCATCGTCCAGGCCATCCAGCACCAGGGATTCTCCTTCCTCCACGTCCTCAGCCCCTGCCAGACCTACCAGCCGGAGCAAAAGGAATGGAAGCACCTCGTCCACGAGAACGAGATAGAGGCCACCGACGACCCGATCGCGGCCGCCAGCCGCATCCAGGCGGACGACGGCATGTCCCTCGGCATCATCTATGCCCAGCAACTGCCCACCTGGCTGCCCCCCCACCTGTCTCAGGCCAGCCTGCCGGAGATCGAAGCGGAGTTCAAACTATGAGCCACCAACAGCCTGAAAGCATCGCCAGCGTCGGCGAATTCCTCGCCCATGCCCTGGAGTTGGAGTACGAATCGGCCGAGCGCTATCGCGAACTGGCCGGCAACATGACCGTGCACAATAACCCGGAGATCGCCGAGCTGTTCGAATACCTGGCGCGCATGAGCGATCTGCACGCCCAGGAAGTGGAGGAGCACGCCAAGGGCATCGAACTGCCCCAGATCCCGCCCTGGGATTACAAGTGGGCGGCCGGCGGCAGCCCCGAGGCCAACGCCGCCGAGCAGGACGAGGAGATCAGCTATCTCATGACCC
>SBFV01000289.1 GCA_006227775.1 Gammaproteobacteria bacterium
TGCCTTAACCCCCAGGGCGGATACAGGATTAGCAAGGCAGACCAGTAATGCCAGGCAGAGCAGGGTCCTGGCTGTCGCTCGGCTGAAGCTAAGTGTCATGAAAATCGAGAACTGAGGGCGGCACGTTCGGGTGGTTTTTGGCTGACGCTGGCGAAGACTTGGATAGACATTCAGTATAAGCCATGATCGCTAGAGATCCCCGAGAGGTGTTTTTTCTGTCAACTCATGACCCATCTTCAACCCCCTTCTCTTGCCGAGCTCAACGCCTGCCTGCTGTCAGACCGCCAGGTCCTGCACCAGCGCCTGCGCAGCCTACGCCAGCGCCTGAAGCGGGGCCAGCCGATCAACCAGGGATTGGCGCCGTTGCGGCAGGCCATTGCGGCTTCCCAGGCCCTGGTTGCACACCGGCGTCTGCTGATCCCTGAGATCCACTACCCATCGGAGTTGCCGGTCAGCGAGCGCCGGCAGGAAGTGGCAGCCCTTATCGCCCGCCATCAGGTGGTGGTGCTGTGCGGCGAGACCGGCTCCGGCAAGTCCACCCAGTTGCCCAAGATCTGCCTGGAACTGGGGCGGGGGATCTTCGGGCGCATCGGCCATACCCAGCCGCGGCGCATCGCGGCCCGTACCCTGGCCAGCCGGGTGGCCCAGGAACTGGGCGGCGAGAGCGGCGGCCTGGTGGGCTACAAGGTGCGCTTCCATGACCGGGTGCGGCCGGAGACCTGCATCAAGCTGATGACCGACGGCATCCTGCTGGCGGAGATCCAGCAGGACCGGTATCTGAACGAATACGACACCCTCATCATCGACGAGGCCCACGAGCGCGGCCTCAACATTGACTTCCTGCTTGGCTACCTGCGCAAGCTGCTGCCCAGGCGGCCGGAGCTGAAGGTGGTCGTCATCTCCGCCACCATCGAACCCCAGCGTTTCGCCAACCATTTCGCCGACGGCGAGGGCCGGCCGGCGCCGATCATCGAGATCAGCGGCCGCACCTACCCGGTGGAGGTCCGCTACCGGCCCCCGGAGGAGGAGAACGCCGGGGAGCGGGACGAGGCCATGCAGTTGGCCATCTCCGCGGCGGTGGATGAGCTGGCCAAGGCGGGGCGCGGCGATATCCTGGTGTTCCTCTCCGGCGAACGCGAGATCCGCGAGACCGCCGAGACCCTGCGCAAGCACCATCCGCCCTCCACCGAGATCCTGCCCCTCTATGCCCGCCAGAGTCCGGCGGAGCAGGCGCGGGTCTTCCAGGCCCATGGCACCCGGCGGGTGGTGCTGGCCACCAACGTCGCCGAGACCTCCCTGACGGTGCCGGGTATCCATTACGTCATCGACCCCGGCTTCGCCCGCATCAGTCGCTACAGCCACCGCGGCAAGGTGCAGCGCCTGCCGGTGGAGCGGGTCTCCCAGGCCTCGGCCAACCAGCGCCAGGGGCGCTGCGGGCGCGTCGCCGCCGGTATCTGTATCCGCCTCTACGCGGAGGACAATTTCCAGTCCCGGACGGCCTACACCGAGCCCGAGATCCAGCGCGCCAACCTGGCCGCCGTCATCCTGCAGATGAAGCTGCTGGGTTTCGGCGACATCGCCGCCTTCCCCTTCATCGACCCGCCGGACCCGCGGCTGGTGGCCGACGGCTACCGTACCCTGGAGGAACTGGCGGCCCTTGACCCCCAGGGCGAGCTGACCTCCCTGGGTCGCCAACTCGCCCGCCTGCCGCTGGACCCGCGCATCGGCCGGATGCTGCTGGCGGCGGCCGACCTGGGCTGCCTGAGCGAGATGCTGGTCATCGCCAGCGCCCTCAGCGTCCAGGACCCCCGCGAGCGGCCCCTGGAGCAGCGCCAGGCGGCGGATGAGATCCACGCCACCTTCAACCACCCGGAGTCGGACTTTCTCAGCTTCCTCCATCTGTGGCACTTTCTGGAAAAGGAGCGGGCGCATCTCACCAAGAGCAAGTTCCGCCAGCTCTGCCAGCGCCACTTCCTGTCCTGGAACCGGGTCACGGAGTGGCGCGACGTCCACGCCCAGTTGCACGCCCAGATGGCGGAGATGGGGTTCAGGGTCCAGCAGCCGGCCGGTCGGGATGCCGGCACGGGCCCAGGGTCGCCGGTCCGCCCGGATAGTCGGCCCCCTCTCCCCAACCCTCCCCCAACCGGGGTGAGGGGGCAAGAGCAGCACTACGCCGCCCTCCATCTGGCCTTGCTGGCCGGCCTCCTCGGCAACATCGGCTGCAAGGACGAGGGCCGTGAGTATCAGGGGGCGCGCAATAGCCGCTTTCTCATCCACCCCAGCTCCGGCCTCTTCGACCAGCAACCCAAGTGGATCGTCGCCGCGGAGCGGGTGGAGACCAGCCGCCAGTATGGGCGCATCGTCGCCAGGGTCCAGCCGGCCTGGATCGAGGAGGCCGGCCGCCATCTGCTTCAGCGGACCTATTTCGAGCCCCATTGGCAGGCCGCCTCCGGCCAGGTGGCGGCCTTCGAGAAGGTCACTCTGTTCGGCGTTACCCTGGTGCCCAAGCGGCGGGTCAACTATGGCCCCATCAATCCGGCGGAGGCGCGGGCCATCTTCATCCGCTTCGCCCTCACTGAGGGTGACTTCGACAGCCGCGCCCCCTTCTGGCGCCATAACCGCGAACTGATCGCCTACCTCCAGCACCTGGAGGCCAAGTCGCGCCGGCGCGACATCCTGGTGGACGAGGACGCCATCCACGCCTTCTATGACCAGCGGGTGCCCCCCGGCATCTATTCCACCCCCCTGTTCGAGCGCTGGCTGCGCCAGGCGACGCAAAAGGACCCCAAGCTGTTGCACCTGCGCATGGAGGATGCCATGCGCCACGAGGCCGCGGGCGTCACCGCCCAGGCCTTTCCCGACAGCCTTCAGGTGGGGGCCACGGCGCTGCCCCTGGAGTATCGCTTCGACCCGGGCGAGGCGGACGACGGCCTGACCCTGGTCGTGCCGGCGCCCCTCATCAACCAGGTCTCGCCGGACCGCTGCGCTTGGCTGGTCCCCGGTCTGCTGCCGGAGCTGATCGCCGCCCTGCTGCGCGGCCTGCCCAAGGCCTGGCGCAAGCTGCTGGTGCCCATCCCCGACACCGCCGAGCGCCTGGCCGGCCGGCTCAAACCCGCCGACCGGTCCCTGATTCAGGCCCTGGGCGAGGAGATCAGGGCACTGACCGGCCACCAGATCCCGGAGGATGCCTGGGACCCGGCGGTCGTCCCCGCTCACCTGCGCATGAAGTTCCGCCTGGTGGACGAGGGCGGCCAGCCGCTGGCGGCGGGGGAGGACTATGCCGATCTCAAACGCCGCTTCGGTGGCAGCGGCCGCCAAGCCTTCGCCGCCATCCCCAGCCAGGGGCTGGAGCGGGAGGGCATCACCCGTTGGGATTTCGGGGAACTGCCAGAGTCCGTCGATCTGGATCGCGCCGGCATCAAGCTGCGCGGCTACCCGGCCCTGGTGGACCAGGGGGACAGCGTCGCCCTGCGGGTGCTGGATTCCCCGGAGGGGGCCGAGCTGGCCCAGCGCGCCGGTCTGCGGCGGCTGTTCATGCTGAGCCTGGCGGTGGAGGTGCGGCAGTTGCGCCGCAATCTGCCCGGCCTGGACCGGCTGCGGTTGCAGTATGCCAAGGCGCCGGCGTTGGGGTCGGCGCCGTCGTCAGTGCCGGCGTCAGGTGCCGCCTCGGGGGCGGCGCTAGGTTCCATGTCAGGGGCGGCGCTAGGTTCCATGTCAGGGGCGGCGCCAAGGTCCGCAGCGGGGTCAAAGCGAGGGTCCGCGTCAGCGGTGGGGAAGGTGCCCGCAAACGGCCCGGCGGAACCCCAACCCCAGCCCATGGATCTGGCGGACGAGGTCCTGGCCCTGATCATCGACCTGACCTTCGTCGAGGATCTGCCGCCCATCCGCGACCGGGCCGCTTTCGAGGCGCGTCTCGCCAGCCGCCGCGCCCGCTTATCGCCGGTCGCCACCGAGGTGCTCGCCCTGGTCGGGCGTATCCTCGATGACTATCAGGCCCTGCGCCAGGGGCTGGCGGGCATCACCCAGGTCAACTGGATGTCCTCAGTCCTCGACCTTAGGGCCCAGCTCGATGGCCTCATCTTCCGCGGCTTCCTGCTGGCGGTGCCCTATGCCCGCCTCAAGGACTACCCGCGTTACCTCAAGGCCGCCCGCGAACGCCTGGACAAGCTGTTCCACGCCGCTGGACGCGATCAGCAGCACCTGCGGGAATTGACGCCCCTGCTGGATAAGTGGCGGGAGCGCGCTGCCGCCGTCCAAGCCCTGGGCCGCCGCGATCCGCGCCTGGAGGAGA
The DNA here is from genome assembly GCA_006227775.1 of Gammaproteobacteria bacterium. Taxonomy (GTDB): domain Bacteria; phylum Pseudomonadota; class Gammaproteobacteria; order Chromatiales; family Chromatiaceae; genus M0108. The sequence goes on from SBFV01000289.1 coordinate 4,292, forward strand.
TCCGCTGGATGCTGGAGGAACTGCGCATCTCCTTTTTCGCCCAGCGTGTTGGCACCGCTTATCCCGTGTCGCTGAAGCGGATCGAGGCGCGGTGGAAGGAGTTGGGGTTATAGAGCTCGAGACGAGACGAAAGGCATCGGAAAGCCGAGTTTGGCCTTCCCGGGTCGGGTGGCGCCTGCCGGGGGCCGCCGTCAATACATCCTTGTAGGCTTGACAACCGCCTCCCTGCGGTTGACACCCCCGCCACGCGCCACCCACCCCTCCCTCCTCCCCCCATCCACCCAT
>SBFV01000273.1 GCA_006227775.1 Gammaproteobacteria bacterium
GGATGAGACCGAGCCCAAAGCTCATCCCGACCCGACAGAGGGATTTCAGCGGGATCAAGGTCTTGTATGGATTGCCCCGTATCGCTGTCGGCTTTCCCCGCGCTTGGGGGTAAGCGAATGAAATGGGACTACAATAATGACCAGCCGTCCACCTACCCATACCTGGGCGGAGCGCCCGGTCGGGCCCGCCTCCCCTGACCTGGCCCGGTTCCCTCCCATATCCGCCTTGTCGTATTGATATGACCCAGTCGCGTCGTTGGTGGCTTTGGGGGCTCCTGCTCCTGGTCCTCGCCGTCCTGGCCACGGCGACCTGGGTGCTGGGCCTCGCGGGGGGGTGGCGGGGGATGGATGCCCTCGAATCGGCCTGGCGGGGGCTCTTCCAGGACCGGACCTTGCCGGAGGGCTTCGCCCAGGGTAATGGACGCATCGAGGCCACCGAGGTCGACGTGGCCACCAAGCTGCCCGGGCGGTTGCTGGAAGTGCGGGCACGGGAGGGCGACCGGGTGGAGGCCGGGCAGGTGGTGGCGGTGCTGGACACTGCCTCCCTGGAGGCCCAGCGCCGCCAGGCCGAGGCCGAGCGTTACCGGGCCGAGCAAGAACGGGAGCATGCCCTGGCGGTGGTGGAGCAGGGGTCGAGCGAGCTCGACTATGCCCGGCGGGATTTCGCCCGGCTGGAGCGGCTGGCCAGTTCCGGCAAGTTCGTCGCGGAGGATCAACTGGACCAGGCACGTACCAAGGTGCGCACCGCCGAGGCGGCCCTGCGGGCGACCCGCGTGCAAGTGGTCGCCAGCGAGGCGGCGATCGCGGCGGCCCAGGCCAGTATCGAGCGCATCGCCGTCGATATCGCCGACAGCAGCCTCCGCGCCCCCCGGAGCGGGCGGGTGCTCTACCGGCTGGCGGAGCCGGGGGAGGTCCTGGGGAGCGGCGGGAAGGTCCTGACGCTGCTCGATCTCACGGATGTCTATCTGGTCATTTTCCTTCCCGCGCCAGAGGCGGGCCGGGTGGCCCTCGGCGCCGAGGCCCGCATCGTCTTCGATGCCGCCCCCGACTCACCCATCCCCGCCACCGTGTCCTTCGTCGCGCCCCGCGCCCAGTTCACCCCCAAGCAGGTCGAGACCCGCGGCGTTCGAGAGCAACTGGCCTTTCGGGTCAAGGTTCAGATCGCCCCCGACCTTCTCGCCCGCCACGAGTCCCTGGTCAAGACGGGGGTTCCCGGCGTCGCCTATGTCCAGCTCGATCCCGCGGCGCCCTGGCCGGAAGCCCTGGCGCTTGCATCACGATGTCCATAGGGAAATGTCCAACAATCAATTGACCCTATCGCCCAGGCTCGCCCACTCTCCCCCATCCCTTTCCCGCGTGGGGAGACGGGCTAAAGCCTGCGAGTTGTTGAACCCTTCCTAGGGGCCCATGACTCACTCCCCCACCCATGTGGTACGCCTCGGCGGCGTGAACCATGCCTATGGCAAGGTTGCCGCCTTGACGGACGTTAAGCTGAATCTGCCCGCAGGGGCCATCTGCGGCCTGATCGGTCCGGACGGCGTGGGCAAATCCACCCTTCTGGGGCTGATCGCTGGGGTGCGCCGGCTTCAGGCCGGTCAGGTCGAGGTCCTGGGTCAGGACCTGCGTGAGCCCGCCGGGCGCGATGCCGTGGTGGAGCGCATCGCCTACATGCCCCAGGGACTGGGGCGCAACCTCTATCCCAGCCTGTCGATCCGGGAGAACCTGGATTTTTTCGGTCGCCTCTTCAATCAGGATCGGGCGACGCGGACGGCGCGCATCCAGGCGTTGACTCAGGCCACGGGTCTTGCCCCCTTCATCGACCGTCCGGCGATGAATCTCTCCGGCGGCATGAAGCAAAAACTGGCTCTCTGCTGTGCCCTCATCCATGAGCCGGACCTTCTGATCCTGGATGAGCCCACCACCGGGGTGGATCCTCTGTCGCGGCGCCGCTTCTGGGAACTGATGGACCGGCTGCGCCAGCGCCGCCCGGACCTGAGCGTGCTGGTATCCACCGCCTACATGGAGGAGGCGGGCCGTTTCGATGTCCTGGTGGCGATGGACGGGGGCCGGGTCTTGGCCCAAGGCACCCTGGCGGATCTGCGGGCGCGCACCGGTGAGCGGGACCTGGAGGCCCTCTTTGTCGCCTTGTTGCCGGCGGAAAAGCGGGGTGGCCACCGCCGTCTGGTCGTCCCGCCCCGCCGGACGGATGTGGACGCTGAGCCCGCCATCCGGGCACTGGGGCTTGGCCGCCGCTTCGGGAACTTCGTCGCCGTGGATGACGTCACCCTGGCTATCCACCCGGGGGAGATCTTTGGATTTCTCGGCTCCAACGGCTGCGGCAAGACGACCACCATGCGCATGCTGACCGGCCTGCTGCCGGCCACCAGCGGTGAGGCCTGGGTCTTCGGTCAGCCGGTGGAGGCGGAGGACGCGGCGCTGCGCCAGCGCCTGGGTTTCATGTCCCAGTCCTTCTCCCTCTATGGGGAACTCAGCGTGCGGCGCAACCTGGATCTGCACGCCCGACTCTATCGGTTACCGCCGGCCGGCATCCCCGGCCGTATCGCCGAACTCGCCGAACGATTCGATCTCGTCTCTTATCTCGACGCCCGGGCCGAGGAACTCCCCCTGGGGGTGCGCCAGCGCCTGTCGCTGGCGGTGGCGGTGATCCATGGGCCAGAGTTACTCATCCTCGACGAGCCCACCTCCGGGGTCGATCCCATCGCCCGCGATCGGTTTTGGGAGCAGCTCATCATCCTGTCCCGGGAGCAGGGGGTCACCCTCTTCATTTCCACCCACTTCATGAATGAGGCGGAGCGTTGCGATCGCCTCTCCCTGATGCATGCCGGGCGGGTACTCGCCCAGGGGACGCCAGCGGATCTCATGGTGGCCCAAGGGGCGGCGACCCTGGAGGACGCCTTCATCGCTTACATGGCGCAGGGAGCGACCGAGGTTCTAGAGCCTCCAACCCCTCTTGCCCCACCGGAGGGGATCGCGGGCGCGGAGGTGCCCGCTGGCGCTGAGGGCCCCGCGTCCGAGGGACCGGGTGGCTGGCACCCGGCGGGCCACCGCCCGCCGGATTATCCCCAGCCCGGCCAGCGCAAGCCATGTCACCGCCATCGGTTTTCCCCCCGTCGGCTCTGGGCCTACACCCGCCGGGAGGGTGCCGAATTACTCCGCGATCCCATTCGCCTGGCCTTCGCCCTCCTGGGTCCGGTCCTGCTGATGATTGCCATGGGTTTTGGGATCTCCTTCGACGTGGATGAGATCGGTTACGCCGTCCTCGACCATGACCGCACCCCCGCGAGCCGCGATTATCTGGAGCAGTTCGCCGGCACACCCTGGTTTTCTGCCCAGCCTCCCCTGGCGGACGAGGCGGACCGGCAGCGGCGGCTGGCAAGCGGTGGCCTTGCCCTGGCCATCGAGATCCCACCGCGCTTTGGCGTCGATCTCAAGCGCGGCGCCCGGCCCGAGGTTGGTTTTCTCATCGACGGCGCCATCCCTTTCCGTGGGGATACCATCCGGGGTTACGTGGAAGGGGTCCATCGTCAGTATCTGGAGGGCCTCGCCGCCAGCCAGGGCAGCGCCCTGTCGCCCTCCCCGTCAGGGGGGGCCTCGGCCCCGGTGGAAATCGAGACCCGCTTCCGTTTCAACCAGGACTTCAAAAGCGTCTATGCCATGGTGCCGGGGATACTGATGCTGCTGCTGATCATGATCCCGGCGACCATGACGGCGGTGGGGGTGGTCCGGGAGAAGGAGTTAGGTTCCATCATCAATCTCTATGCCACCCCGACCAAGGGGGTGGAATTCCTGTTGGGGAAACAGTTGCCCTATCTGGGGTTGGCCTTGCTGAGCTATCTGCTCCTGTTGCTGATGGCCCTGGGGTTATTCCGCGTCCCTCTGACCGGGGGCCTGAGCGCGCTCAGCCTGGGGGCGGTGCTGTTCGTCTTCGCCAGCACGGGCCTGGGACTGCTCATGTCCACCTTCATGCGCACCCAGGTCGCGGCGGTCTTCGGTACCGCCATCGCCAGCACCATCCCTACCATTCTCTTCTCGGGCATGCTGGTGCCCGTCTCCTCCCTAACCGGCGCGGCACGGGTCATGGGGTACGGATTTCCCAGCGCCTGGTTCAACCACGTCAGCGTCGGCACCTTCACCAAGGGCTTGCGCCTGGGGGACCTCTGGCTGGACTATGGGGTCCTGGCCGCCTTTGGCCTGAGTTTTCTGCTGCTTGGCCTCGCCTTGCTAAGGACCCAGGAGCGCTGATAGGCTCGCGGGAGGGGAGGGATTAGCGGAAAACTGAAATGTGACCGGCAAGGCAAATTATCGCTTGACTATATCAGAATACGCTAATAATCTATGCACCCATGGACGGCGCACATAGCGAATAAGACGCCTTCCCTTGCTGCCAACAGAAACCAAATCATCGGAGAACATAAAGATGAAAAAACTTGCCACCGCCGCCGCGATCGCCGCTCTGCTGGGTGTTTCCGCCTCCGCCTCCGCCTTCTGGGGCGGTCCGGGCTGGGGCGGCCCGGGTTGGGGCAACAGCGGCAACGACTGGTGGAAC
>SBFV01000391.1 GCA_006227775.1 Gammaproteobacteria bacterium
CGGCCAGGCCGTCCAGGCTGATGCCCAGATAATCGAAGCCCACCGCGGCGATGGGCGCCACCAGGGCCTCATCGATGAGGGTGCCATTGGTGGACAGGGCCAGATAGAAGCCCAGGGACTTGGCGTAATGGGCCAGCTCGAAGATATCCGGCCGCATCAGCGGCTCGCCACCGGACAGGATCAAGACCGGCACCCCGTAGGCACGCAGGTCGGCCATGACCGCCTTGACCTCGGCGGTGGTCAGTTCCCCGGCGAAGTCCTTGTCCGCGGAGGTGGAATAGCAGTGGGTGCAGGTGAGGTTACAGCGGCGGATCAGGTTCCAGATCACCACGGGCCCGCCGGGCTTTTCCGGCGGTGCCACCGCCGCCCTGGCCAGGTGGTCCGGGTTGGCGAGGAGCTGAAGGTAACGGCTCAGGCGAAACATCAGGGGCGGTCCTGGGGGCTGGGCGAAGAGGCGATGTCAGGGGAGGCCTGCCGGGCGGCAGTGAAACGCAGCCCGGTCTTTTTCAGCACCGCCTGGCTGAAGAGGATGTCGTGGCCCCGGCAATGGCCGGCGACCAGGGCCGCGACCCGGGCCGCGGCGGCACGGACCTCGTCCCGGTCCCGCCCGTGAAGCATGGCGAAGAGGTTGTAGGGCCAGAGCGGCGGTCGGCGCGGACGACGGTAACAATGGCTGACGCCCGCGAGGGCGGCGATGGCGGCACCCAGGCGGTCGACGGCCTCATCCTCGATGTCCCAGACGGTCATGCCGTTGCCCCGCAGCCCCAGGCGATAGTGATTGGGCACGGCGCCGATGCGCCGGATGGCCCCCCGGTCCAGCATGGCGGCCAGCCCCTGGCGGACCCGGGCGGAGGACACCCCAAGCTCCCGGGCGATGGCCTCGTAGGGTTCAGCGACCAAGGGCAGGCCGCCCTGGGTGGCGGTCACCAGCGCCAGGTCCAAGGGGTCGTCCCTATCCGTCGCGGACGCCTCCGGCTGGTCCCCTGAGTGGCCCTCGCCCCCCTCCTCCCCCGCCAGGGTGGAGGAACTGGGGAGTTTGTCAGAGGACAGAGCGCCAAGGCGGAGGTGATCCTGCCCAGCCTCGGCCATTCGTTCCCAGCGCTGCATCCCCAAACCGCCCTGCTCGTCCAGGTGCAGCCAGAAGCCCAGGTGGTATTCCGCCAGCTTGGGGAAATCCAGCACCTCCAGCCCCGTCAGGTCCCGGATCAGCCCCAGGGCTTCCCGTAGGCCCCGGTCGCTGGGGGTGGCGAGCACGAACCACATGTTGAGGACGTGGTCGCGGCGGTAGTTGTGGGCGACCTCCGGAAGGGCGGCGAGCTGGGCGGCCACCCGGTCGAAAGCGGCCTCCGGCACGGCCATGGCCGCCAGGGTGAAGCGCCCACCAAGGCGTTCGGCGTCGAAGAGGGGGCCGAAGCGGCTAAGCAGGCCGGTATCGAGCAGACCGCGGATCAAGTCCATGAGGGTCTCCTCATCCGTTCCCAGTTCCGCGGCCGCCGCCGCGTAGGGTTGCTCCAGGAGCGGGAATCCCCCCTGGTAGCGGTTGATGAAGCGCCGCTCCAGGTCCCCGAGGAGAGGAGTGTCCGGCACCCGTCGTCGGCCCCACGCCTGACTCATGCCGGTGACTCGAGAAGCGAGGCCAAGCCAAGCTGGGCCAGGCCCGAGACAGGACCCAGCAGCGCGGCCGGTGTCAGGACCGTCGTCCCCGGCTTGGAAGCTGGCAGGGAGGGCGGCAGGACCATCGGCTTGGGCCGGATTCTGGGTACTAAGGGTCTCGCGGTGCTCAAATTGGCGGAGGTGGTGGCGGTAGCGGTGCTGCTGGCAGGATTGGCGGGACGGTAGAAGGCGCCCCGTTGCTTGAAGCGCTGACCACTGAACAGCACCGCGTTGGTCAGGGGACCCAGTTCCGTCTCCAGATCGGCCTTAAGGCGCGCCACCTGGGTCAGGACCGCCGCGCGATCCCGCCCGTGGATCATGGTAAAGAGGTTGAAGGGCCACTCAGGCGGGCGCCGCGGTCGACGATAGCAGAGGGTGACGAAGGGGAGCGCGCCGATGCGCCGGCCCAGGGTGTCCACCTTAGCGTCGGGCAGATCCCACACCACCATGGCGTTGGCGCCATAGCCCAGTTCCTGATGGCGCACCACCACCCCCAGCCGCTTGATGGCACCCTGGGCCCTGAGGGCGCGGATGCGCTCAATCACCGCTTCTTCCGTCCAGCCCAGTTCGGCGGCGACAGCGGCGAAGGGCCGCTCCACCAGGGGCAAGCCGCCCTGGATGACGCGGATCAGGGCCGAGTCCGCGTTCGCATGCGCGTTTTCGGTCGCGTTGGAGCGCGCCCCTGGGGGCGAATCAGGTTCGGGGCTAACTAACATGGGGATTCCTTCCACAACCCTGATGGTGAAAAACATCGGTGGTGCGTTGCACGCCAACGGTCATGAGGGGGCGCGCCATGCTACTGAGAAGCAGGGGCTTTTCCGTAACCTTCTTGCTAAGGTCGGAAACGGTCCCGGAGAATCGCCTCAGGTCCATTGCAGTGGAAACCCCAGGTCGATGTGATATTCCGCCAGCATGGGCAGATCCAGCACCGGCAGGCCAGCACGCCGGCCGATCTCGTCGCGCACCCGCTCCAGGCTGGCCTGATCCGGCGCGGTCAGGACGAACCAGAGATTGAAGTGGTGCTCCCGCTCGTAATTGTGGTTGACCTCCGGATAGGCGCTGACCAGGGACGCCACTTCCGCAAGGCGCGGGGGAGGGACCGCCATGGCGGCCAGGGTGCTCGCCCCCACCTGCTTGGGCCGGAAGACTGGGCCGACGCGACTCACGGCACCGGCCTCCGTGAGGCGCCGCAGGCGGGCGATCACCTCCGCCTCACTGAGGCCCAGTTGCTCCCCCATCCGGGCGAAGGGCCGGGCAGCAAGCGGGATACCGGCCTGGAAATCGTTCAGCAGGCGGCGATCCAGGTGATCCAGGCGTTCGTTAATGTTCATGCTTGCGGACGACTATCAGAGCCCGGTACGGTGCGCGCGGTCGGTGAGGAAGATGCCGCTGGGTTTGCTGGCCGGGAGGCTGGCGACCCGGGCGAAGGTCTGGGTGTCATAGACCTCCACCCGGTCCTCGTCGCGTATCGACAGCCAGACCTCCTCGCCCCGGGGCTCGAATTCCAGGTGCAGCACGGCCTTGCCGGGGCGCAATTCCTGGATCACCGCCAGGCGTTCGGCGTCGATGACCTGGACGCGGTCATTGTCCGGCAGGGCGAAATTCACCCAGATCTGGCGGCCATCGGGCCGGGCCATGACGAAGATCGGCTGGCCCGCCACCGGGATGCGGCCCACCTCGGTCCAGGTGTCCATGTCGATCACCAGCACCTCATGGCGGCCGATGGCGGGGACGAAGACCCGCCGCCCCGCCACCGCCCAGCCTTCCAGGTGGGGCATCTTGTACACCGGCAGGGGCTGCTCGCCGCGGCCGTAACCGGGCAGAACGCGCTTGACGCCCACTTCTGGGTGCCAGAGGTCCAGCAGGGCAAGGCCATCCTCGCCGAAGAGGCCGGCCAGGTAATAGCGCCCGTCGGGGGTGATGAGGTCATCGTAGGGCTGCTTGCCGATGTCCTTGAAACGGCTGACCTGGGGCTGGGCGGGGTTGGCGAGGTCGGCGACCCAGATCTCCCCACCATCCCAAAGGCTGAAGACGAAGCGCTGGCCGGGGGCATCCACCAGACCGACGGCCTTCGAGGCCGGCTTGTCCGGCGCGTACCGGGCGGGGATGTCGGCCACTTGCGCCAGGGTCGCGGCGTCGAAGACCCTCACCCCGCCGGGTTCGTAATTGGCCACGGCGATGAGCCGGCCATTCTGGGAGATGGCCCCGCCGATGGCGTTGCCGGACTGGATCACGCGATTGACCACCCGGGCCTCCAGCAGGTCGACCTGGGTCAGACCCCCATCGCGGCCGAAGACATAGGCGTAGCGCCCGTCGCGGGAGAATACCGCCGAGGCGTGTGACAGGTCACCCAGGCCCTCGATCCGGGCGAGGATGCTGTTGCCGCTGGTTTCGATCAACAGCAGGGAGCCCGTGGCACGCTCGACGATGATCCCCAGATCGCCGGTGCCCCGCGGGGGCGGACAGGGGGTCGCAGGCGTGATGCCGGGCGGGGCTGAGGGGCTCTCATCCGGGTAATCCGCGCCCTTTCCGGCCCGTACCTGGATCTGGGTCGGGTCCTGGGTTCGGGCCTGGGCATCACTCTGGGCTTGCGCCTGAATCTGCTCTTGCGTGCGCGTCGGCGCGGCGGCCAGGGCCAAGGTCAGCGTCACGGCCAGGAACCAGGGCCAGGGCAACGGCCAGGACGGGGCACGGTGCGGCTGCTGGGCGTCTGTCATGGATTCTCTCCCCTCAGTTCCCGCGCGAGCCACTCGCCTTCCAGTTCCGTGAGCAATGCCGACCAGGGCGGCATGGCGGTACCGGGCCGGCCATGCAGGATGACGTAGGCCAGGTAGGGAACGGGCCTGTCCACCATCAATGCGGGCTGCAAGGGTGGCCCCAGTCCCCCGCCGAGGGTCAGCCCGTGACAGGA
>SBFV01000375.1 GCA_006227775.1 Gammaproteobacteria bacterium
CCCCACGGGGACTCTCCACGGGATAATTTGGCTAAGGTATGCGTTGCGGCCACTTTGTTCCCGCTCCCGCCTTGTACCGGACGGATCGTTCCGCAACTCCCCCCAAATCCAGACGTCATCGCCGAGAAAACAAGAAGGCGTCGGTTCATTGCTATTGAGGAGGTATTGAGGATGCCCGGTTCCCCTATCCAGTCCAGGGCACTGACCGGCCTGGGGCTCTTGTTCCTATGTCTCGCCAGCCCCCTGTGGGCAGCCAAGGTCACCCTGGACCCCAGCAACTGGGGCCATGCGGCCGGTGAAGCCTGCGTGAATTGCCATACCAAGTCCTCCGCCGGTCTGGCCCAGGAGTGGCGGGAGAGCGCCCACGCCAAGGCCGGCGTCAACTGCATGGACTGTCACCAGGCGGCGGTGGCTGACCCGGACGCCATCAAGCACGAGGGACAGGTCATCGCCACCATCGTCTCCCCCAAGGACTGCGCCCGCTGCCACGAGACCGAATTCAAGGAGCAGCAGGGCTCGGTCCATGCCGAGGCCTACAGCCTGATCAAGGAGCGCATCCCCGCCATGGCCGCCAATCTGACCGGCCCCGCGGTCCAGGCCGCTGGCTGTGACCAGTGCCACGGCTCCCGGGTCAAGGTCAAAGGGGACGGCACCCTGGACCCGGAGACCTGGCCCAACTCCGGCATCGGCCGTATCAATCCGGATGGCTCCAAGGGCTCCTGTTCCTCCTGCCATGGCCGGCATCTCTTTTCCAAGGCCCAGGCCAGGGAACCGGAGGCCTGCGCCCGCTGCCATTCCGGCCCCGATTCACCTGACGCGGAGATATTCGCCGCCTCCAAGCACGGCATGCTCTTCTCCTCCCAGCGGCACCGCATGAACCTGGACGCCCCCCAATGGGTCGCCGGCAAGGACTATACCGCCGCCCCCACCTGCGCCACCTGCCACATGGGCGCCGCCGGCAAGCTCCCCTCCACCCACGACGTCGGCATGCGTAACGCCTGGGCCCTCAATTCCCCCGTTTCCCAGCGCCAGTACCTGGTGCTGCTGGAGGATGGCGGCAAGCTGGAGATCCCCGCCGGGTCTCCGGTCCCCAAACGGGGCGAGGAGATCGCGAAACTTGACGGCAGCCTGAACAAGGTCAAGAGCGTGGTGACTCCGGAACGCCGTCGCGAAGCCATGAGCCTGGTGTGCCTGGAGTGCCACGGCAAGGCCTTCACCCAGGGTTTCATGCGCCAGTTCGACAACCTGGTGGAGCTCTTTGACACCAAGTTCGCCGTACCGGCCAAAGGCATCATGGCCGATCTCTATGCGGGGGGCTATCTGACCCCCTTACCCTTCGACGAGCCCATCGAGTTCACCTACTGGGAACTGTGGCACGACGAGGGCGCCCGCGCCCGTCATGGCGCCTCCATGGCCAGCCCCAACCATGCCTGGTGGGAGGGCATGTACCTGGTCAGCCGGAATTTCTACGGCAAGTTCCTGCCCGAAGTCCGGCAGGAGGCGGGACCCGCGGCCCAGGCCATCATCGACCGGCATCTGACCGACGATGCGGGTCATGGTTGGCTCAGCGCCCCCGATGAGGTCAACGCCATCCTCGGCTTCGGCACCACCTACGGACCGGCGGGGAGTCAGGATGGAAGCCAAGCCGTCGCGCCGGCCCCTCAGCCTGCTGGGCAGTCGGACAGCACCGGGACGGAGGCCAGCAGCGGTGGCTAATTTCCTCTCCGCTATCCCCATCACCCGCCCCATCCTGATCGCCCTGGTCATCGGTGGCCTCGGCGGCATGGCCTTCATGACCTTCCTGCTGGAGTTCGACCGTTACACCAGTACCAACGAGTTCTGCACCAGTTGCCACTCCATGACCTACATGGAGGAGGAGTATCGCAAATCCGTCCATTACAACCCGGTCTCGGGCGTCCGCGCCGAGTGCGGCGATTGCCACGTCTCCGAGGGCGTCTTCGCCGCCACCTGGGATCACATCAAGGGTGGCAAGGACCTGTGGAAGCAACTCTTCGGCGCCGACTACGACGATCCGGTCATCAGCGCCCTGCACCTGCCGGACGCCGCCTTCGCCACCCGCCAATGGTTCCGGGAGACGGAGTCAGCCACCTGTCAACGGTGCCATGTCCTGGAGGCGATTCAGGGCAAGCGCGCGGACACCGCGGCCATCCACCGGGAGGAGACCGCGGGCAAGAGCTGCATCGACTGTCACGAAAATCTCGTCCACCGCCCGGTGCCCAGCCAGGAAACCTTCAAGCGCGAGGCCTGGAACCGGATGATCGAGGAAGAGTTCGGGCTGGAACCAGGTACGGCGGAGAAATTGTTAGCCCAGTAACAGGGTCCCCTTGCGACACTCCGCCAGGCGCCGGGCGTTGCCCGGCAGCAGGGCGGTGACGAAGGTCACGGCCAGAATGGCCAGGGCCGCCAGCCCCGAGAGCAGGGCCAACGCCATGACCGGCGCGGGGAAGGCGAAGGAGCGGCCGGCGAATTCCAGGACCAGACCGGTGATGAGCAGAAAGGCGGAGAGGAACACCGCTCCGCGGAGGCGTTGGCAAGTGAGCATGGCTGTCTCCGATTAAGAGTAGATAAGTAAATACTAATACTCTTATCGGTAATGCGCAAGGCCGATCCCGATGATCCTATGGCCGGTTCAATTCGGGCCGGCCAGCGGCAGCTTCTGCAGCTCCAGGTAGTTACGCTGCTCCAGGAGTCGCCGGGCCTGGTCGAGCTGGGCCGCCTGGGGGGCCTGGAGGTCCAAGGCGGCGAGGCGGTCGATAGCCTCACGGCATCTGCGGGAGTTGCCGGCCTGGGCCTGGCGCCGGATTTCGGCGATGAGGTGCCGGATGATCGCCATGCTGGCTTCCTCTCCGGCTTCCTCCCGGATTTCACCCCGATCCTCCAGCGGCGTCCCGGGATTTCCGGCGGCGAGCAGTGCGCGGATCTCGACGAGCACCAGGGACAATTCCCGGTAGAAGCTGGCGAGGAGGATCTCGTCGCCGTTCTTTTCCAGCGCCGCCGCCAGTTCCTGCAACCGGCTGGCGCCGACATGACCGCACAGGCCCTTCAGGCTGTGCAGGCCGCGGCGGCTCTCCGGGTTGTCGAGGTCGAGCCGCAGCTTGGCATAGGTCTGGACGAAACTGGCTAAAACCCGGTTGTATAGTTCCCCGTTGCCACCCATCAGGGCCAGCCCCCGCTGGGGGTCAAGGTGGCGCCCCCCGGTGTCGGTTGCCCCGGTGCCGACCGGCGGGGAAACCGTCTTGGCCCGGTGATCAGGGATGTCGTTTTCTGGGTTCATGCGGTTATCCATTCATGTTTTTAAATGCTTTGTCATGGTGGCGAGCAGTTGCGCCCGATCGACGGGCTTGATCAGGTGCGCGTCCCTGCCTGCGAGGCGGCTACTTTCCATCGCTCTGGGAAAGGCGTTGGCGGTCAGGGCGATGATCGGGACCCAGGGGTGGAGGGCGCGGATGCGCCGCGCCGTCTCGTCACCATCCACGACCGGCATCTGGCTGTCCATCTCAGGGTGATATCCCTGGCTCGGCCGTCTTATGGCGGAGAAATAGGTGACCGGTGGCTTACTTGTGGATGTAGCGGAAGATAACCCGGTTGCGGCCGCTGCCCTTGGCCTGATAGAGGGCCTGGTCGGCGGTGTGGAGCAGTTCGTCGATGGTGCGGGTGTCCGTGGTCCGGGTGGCCAGTCCGCAACTGATGGTGCAGCTCAAGGAACCCCCGTCGAGGGGGACGCTCAGATCGGCCACCGCCTGACGGATGGCGTCCACGTCCCGCAGGACGGAATCCGGGTCGCCACTGGGGATGAGGATGGCGAATTCCTCCCCACCCAGGCGACCGAATACCGCCTCGGGGAGCAGCCGCGCGGCGATGGTGCTGGCGACTCGTTGCAGGACCTTGTCACCCACGCCGTGGCCGTAGCGGTCATTGATCTGTTTGAAATGGTCGATATCGAGCATGACCGCCTGGAGGTCCTTCGCCTCGTCAAACAGGACCGAGGCCAGGTCGAAGAAGCGCCGGCGGTTGGGGATATCGGTCAGGGTGTCGAAATAGGCGAGGTGATGCAGCCGCTCCATCAGGAACTTGAGTTCCAGGTGAGTCCTCACCCGGGCTAGCAGTTCCAGGGGGCGGAAGGGCTTGGTCACATAGTCCTTGCCCCCGACCTCGAAGGCCCGGCTGATGGCTTTCTCGTCGCTCATGGCGGAGATGAAGATGATGGGGATGGCCCGTGTCCACTCATCCTCCTGTAACTGGCGGCAGAACTCGAATCCGTCCACGCCCGGCATCAGGATGTCGAGCAGGATGAGATCGACGGTGGTATCCGCGAGGACGCGCAGGGCGCTCGCGGCATCCGTGACATCCCGCACATCATAGTCGGTGAGGAGTTCGGTGAGGATATCCAGATTCTGGACCTGGTCATCGATGGCGAGGATGATCGGCGGCGAATGGTCCAGGGGCTTTTCCATGGGTTTCCGTGAGTCTTGCAGCAAGGCTCGGGTGGGGGCGGGGCCGAGGGTCGGGGGCTTGGGAGTCA
>SBFV01000154.1 GCA_006227775.1 Gammaproteobacteria bacterium
CCGGCCAGGGCGGCCTCGGGGATATCGAAGAGATCGAAGCGTGCGCTGTCGGCGATGGCGCGGCCGAGTTGTTCGGCGGACAGGGGCCCCTGGCCATGGAGGAGCGCCAGCTTCTCCACCTCCTGAGCCGCGGCCAGCAGGTTGCCCTCCACCCGCTCCGCGAGCATGGCCGCCACCTCGGGACCCGGTACCAGGCCCCGCTCGCGCAGACGCCGAGCGATCCAGTCCACCAGCCGCTGACCCTCCAGGGCCTGGACCTGGACCAGGACCCCGGCCTGCTCGACGGTCTGAACCCATTTGGCCTTGAGTTCCTGGTATTCCAGGTTCGGGGCCAGGATGAGCAGGCGATGCTCCGGCCGGGGCCGGGCGCAATAGGCCCGCACCGCCTCCCCTCCCTCCCGGCCGATCTTGCCGGAAATCAGACGCAACTCGATGAGCTTTTGGCTGGCGAAGAGGGACAGGGACAGCGCGGCGGCGGCCAACTGACCCCAATCGTAATTCCCCTCCACTTCCAGGACCTCGCGCTCGGTATAGCCGAGTTCTCGCGCCCGTTGACGGATCAGCGTCGCGGCCTCGCCCGACTGGAAGGGCTCGTCGCCACAGATCATGAGGACGGGCGGCAACCCCGCCGCGAGGTGATGGGCCAACTGGGGGAAGGGGATGCGCATGGTCTAGGGACGGGGCGGCGGGCCCCCGGCCTTATCCGCCGGCTGTCTGGCCTGGGTACCCCGGGGCAAGGCGGCACGTAACATGGCCAGGATCTGGTTGGCGGCATCCTGGGCCATGTCAGCGTAAATGATCTCCGCTTCCAGTTGCTTACCCAGCACCTGGACGTCCGCGTCCTCGAAGGAGCGCGACAGCTCCAGACTCCGCGGCGGGACCAATTCTTTGCCGCCGGCCTCGCGGGCATCGAAACGGACATCGAGGAAGATCTCCGTGGCGATGATCTTGCCGTTGCGGTCCAGGGCCCCGACCCGGGAGCGACGGGACTCGCCCAGGATGCGCACGATGGCGCGGGCCTCCCGGGCGGAAGGGGCCAGGGGAATGGCGGAGAGCTGGAACTGGTCCCGGAGCTGGTTGCCCACCAGGGAACCGCCGCCGGCTTCGACGAAGACCGGCAATAGATGGGGCGGGATGTCCACGGCCCCACGCAGATGAAAACCGCAGGCGCTGAGGAGGATCAGGCTCAGGGACAGCGCCAGCAGCCGTGGCAATGGCGGCAGCGACAGCCTCAACGGCAGCGGCAGGATCGACCCCGGCGTCCTCATGTCACCACCAGATTGACCAGCTTGCCGGGCACCAGGATCACCTTCCGGACCTGGCCATCCCCGAGGAAACGGCGGACGTTCTCGTTGTCGATGGCCGCCCGTTCGATGGCGGGGCCCGTGGCGTCCACCGGCACCTGGATCTGGCCACGGACCTTGCCGTTGACCTGGACCACGTATTCGATGGTATCCCGGCGCAGGGCGGCCTCGTCCACCTCCGGCCAGGGGGCCAGGAGGATGTCCGCGCCATAGTCCAATTCCCGCCAGAGGTGATGGCTGAGGTGGGGGGCGATGGGGGCAAGCAGGCGTAGGACGATGCCCAGGCCCTCTCGCCGGACCGAGGCGCCCTCCCCCTCCCGGTCCAGCTTGTGCAGGGCATTGACCATGGTCATGCAGGCCGAGACCACGGTGTTGAACTGGTGGCGCTCGTAGTCGTACAGGGCCTTGCGCAGGGCGGCGTGTAGCTCATAGCGGGCGGCGGCTGGCTCCAGGCTGGTGCTGGCATCCTGGCCCTCCCGCCGGTCGTCCTGTGCCAGGGCCCAGAGACGTTTGAGAAAACGGGCGGCGCCCTCGACCCCCTCGTCGTTCCACTCCAGGGACTGGTCCGGGGGGGAGGTGAACATGGTGTAGAGGCGCACCGTGTCGGCGCCATAGCGGTCGGTCAGGGTCTGGGGATCGACGCCGTTATTCTTCGACTTGGACATCTTCTCGATGCCGCCGAAGGTCACCGACTGGCCATCGGCCTTCAACCGCCCCCGCAGTAGCCGGCCGCGCTCGTCCCGCTCGACCTCGATCTCGGCGGGGTTGAACCAGTGCTTGCGGCCCTGGTCGTCCTCCCGGTACCAGGTCTCGGCCACCACCATGCCCTGGGTAAGGAGGTTGGTGAAAGGCTCGTCGCAGGCCACCAGGCCCTCGTCGCGCATCAGCTTGTGGAAAAAGCGGGCGTAAAGCAGGTGCAGCACGGCGTGCTCGATGCCGCCGACATACTGGTCCACCGGCAGCCAGTAGCGGGCGCGCGCGTCGAGCATGGCCGTGTCGCAGTCCGGCGAGCAATAGCGGGCAAAGTACCAGGAGGACTCGAAGAAGGTATCGAAGGTGTCCGTCTCGCGGGTCTCGCCATTGGGCAGGGCGGAGAAGGCCGGCATCTTCTTGAGGGGGGAGCCGGAGCCATCCACCACCACGTCCTCCGGTAGACGCACCGGCAGTTCGGTCGCGGTCGCGGCCCGCACCTGGCCAGCGGGGCCATGGATCACCGGCAGGGGGCAGCCCCAGTAGCGCTGGCGTGAGACGCCCCAGTCGCGCAGGCGGAAGTTGACCTGGCGCCCGCCCTTGCCCCGAACCTCGAGCCAGTCGGCAATGGCGCTGAAGGCCTGGGCGAAGTCGAGGCCATCGAAGGCACCCGACTGGGCGAGGATGCCCTTCTCCACGTAGGCGCCGCTCTCGATGCCGCAGGGGGAGCCATCGGCGCTGAAGATGACCTGCCGCTTGGGAATGCCGTACTTCGCGGCAAACTCCCAGTCACGTTGATCGTGGGCCGGGACGGCCATGACGGCGCCGGTGCCATAGCCCATGAGGACGAAATTGGCGGCGAAGATGGGCACCGGCTCCCCGGTTATGGGATGCAGGGCCATGATGCCGAGGGGATGCCCCTTCTTTTCCATGGTCTCGATCTCGGCCTCGGACACCCCACCCTGCCGGCACTCCTCAATGAAAGCGGCCAGGGCGTGATCGGTCGCGGCGGCGCGACGGGCCAGGGGGTGCTCGGCGGCCACCGCCACGTAGGTCACGCCCATCACCGTGTCCGGGCGGGTAGTATAAATGCCCAGCTTTTCCTCCGTGTCCTGGATGCCGAAGTCCATGTGGACGCCCTCGGAGCGGCCGATCCAGTTGCGCTGCATGGCCCGCACCTGCTCCGGCCAGCCCTCCAGGCCATCCAGGGCGTCCAGCAATTCCTGGGCATAGGCGGTGATGCGCACGAACCACTGCTCGATCTCGCGCTTTTCCACCGGGGCCCCGGAGCGCCAGCCCTTGCCGTCGATAACCTGCTCGTTGGCGAGCACAGTCTGATCCACTGGGTCCCAGTTGACCATGGACTTGGCGCGGTAGGCCAGACCCTTCTCCATCAGCCGACCGAAGAGCCACTGCTCCCAGCGGTAGTAGGCCGGATCGCAGGTGGCCAGCTCCCGCTCCCAGTCATAGCCGAAGCCCAGCCGTTTGAGCTGGCCCTTCATGTAGGCGATGTTGGAGCGGGTCCACTGGGAGGGCGGGATGCCATGCTGGATGGCGGCGTTCTCCGCCGGCAGCCCGAAGGCGTCCCAGCCCATGGGCTGGAGGACGTTCTTGCCGCGCATGCGCTGATAGCGGGCGATGACGTCGCCGATGGTGTAGTTGCGCACATGACCCATGTGCAGCTTACCCGAGGGATAGGGGAACATGGACAGGCAATAGAACTTCTCGCGGCTGGGGTCTTCCACCGCCTTGAAGGACTGGGCCTCTTCCCAGTAAGCCTGGGCCGCCGCCTCGATGGCGCGCGGATCGTAATCGTGTGGCATGAGGGGACTGCTGTGGCTGGAGGATGCTGGAATGGCTGCCCTGGGCCGGGCGGGCACCTGGTAAGGGGTGATAAGCACCGGCGGATGGATAAGCTGACTGTCGTGAGGGTTCTCGCCGAACCCCTGATGATGAATAACTCCGCTGGGGTCTTTAACGCTAACGGTCATGGGGCGGCGCGCCACACCCCTGATCATGAAAGACTTTCTCGTGACTTTCACGCTAACTGTCATGAGGGGGCGCGCCACACCCCGGAACATGAGAGGCTATGCCGTGACATTGACGCAAATTGTCCTGGGGATCTCTACTCCCCCAGGATGAATGCCGGGCGCTGGTCCTGCACGCTATGGCATAAAGGCGCGACTACGGTGTCGGCAAAGTATAGCGGTGGGAGGCGCGGCTAAGCGAATCGGGTGCCTCGAACCACCCCCTTTGAGGCGACCCTGACGATCACGGCAGGCCTTCAGCCGTCCCAACGGCTATCATGGGTGGGTAGTTTCGCCCCAACCCGTGAGTGATATAACCATGAAGCTAAAAAAAATCGACCTGGCACTGACACTGTTGCTGGCCATCATGCCGGTCATCGGCTCCGCCCAACTCCTCCAGGAAATCAGGGAAGGCGCGGGTAAGGCCGTGCAGGCTGTGGGTACGGCCACGGGCAACGCCGTCGAGGCCGCCGGGACGGTGGCCGGCAAGGCCACTGATGCCGTCAAGGACACCGT
>SBFV01000209.1 GCA_006227775.1 Gammaproteobacteria bacterium
CCCGCCAGCATAGACGGCGACTCCGGTCTCGTCGCAAGAGGTTTCGATGCCCAATACGCGCATGAATGACAGCGGTTACCCCAGCTTGGTCGGCAAAAGATCAATGGTACGGCTTTTTGGCCAAAGGACGCGAATGTTGACGCGATGACGCGAATGGGCTTTGCATGCGCCCGCCCGGATCAGTTAGAATCCCGCGTCTTTCCAACCTTGTGCTCTATCGAGCCCTAACCGTAAACGATAGGTAAAATTTTTCATGCCCAGCGTCCGCGTCAAGGAAAACGAACCCTTTGAAGTTGCCATGCGCCGCTTCAAGCGCTCCTGCGAGAAGGCCGGCGTCCTGGCCGAAGTCCGGCGCCGCGAGTTTTACGAGAAGCCTACCGCCGAGCGCAAGCGCCGCAAGGCCGCCGCGGTCAAACGTCACCACAAGAAGTTGCAGCGCGAGACTCGCCGCTGGGAACGCACCTTCTGATTCCTTCCTGATCGATCCCGCCCCTGCCTGGAAGCACCCACGGGGGCTGGCCCGCGCAGGGGCATACCTCGACCCGTTGACATCAAAGCCTGGCCCGCGTTGCAGATGATCAAGGACCGCCTTGTCGAAGACATGAAGGCCGCCATGAAGGCGGGGGACAAGCGCCGCCTGGGCATCATCCGTCTCATCCATGCCGCCATCAAGCAACGGGAGGTGGATGAGCGGATCACCCTTGATGACCCCCAGGTCCTGGCCGTTCTTGACAAGATGATCAAGCAGCGCCGTGACTCCGAGGCCCAATACAGGGCGGCGGGACGCGCGGACCTGGCGGACCAAGAATACTATGAGATCGGCGTCTGCCAGGAATTTCTGCCCGCGGCCCTGACCGGGGCCGAACTCACCGCCCTGATCGAAGCCGCCATTACCGCCAGCGGCGCCACCACCCTGCGAGAGATGGGCCGGGTGATGGCCATACTGAAGCCCCAGGTTCAGGGCCGTGCCGATGTTGGCGCCGTCAGTGCCCTGGTCAAGCAACGCCTGGGCCCCTAGTCAGCCGATTTTTCGGTTACCAAGCGCTTTGGCGAACTCAAGGGTAACCCGCCACCCGGATACGCCGTAACGTCATCTGCTCGCTAACACCATGGCCAGCAGAATTACACCCGACTTCAAAAGCGACCTGCTGACACGGATCGATATAGTCGAGCTCATCAATCGCCAGGTCCCCCTCAAAAGGTCGGGAGCGCTCTACCTGGCCTGTTGCCCTTTCCATAACGAAAAAACCCCCTCCTTTACCGTCACCCCATCCCGCCAGACTTACCATTGCTTTGGCTGCGGCGCCCACGGCAACGCTATCGATTTTCTCATTGAATACAACCATTTGAATTTTCCCGAGGCCGTCGAGGAACTGGCTCATCATGCTGGCTTGGAGATCCCGCCGGACGATGGGGTCCAGCCAAGTCGGGGTCCGGATACGCGTCCTCTATATACCCTGCTGGCGGAGACCGCCCAGATATACCAGCGGGAACTGCGCCAGAACCCCCAAGCCAGTCGGGCGATCGACTACCTCAAGGGGCGGGGCGTGAGCGGCCAGATCGCCGCCACCTTCGGTCTCGGCTACGCCCCGCCGGGGTGGGATTTTCTTATTGGCCGGCTGGGCCGCTCCGCGGAGGGTCTAAGGCGCCTGATCCAGGCCGGTCTGGTGATCGAGCAGGAAGGCAAGCATTACGATCGCTTCCGCGACCGCATACTCTTCCCCATCCGCGACCGCCGGGGGCGGATCATCGGCTTCGGTGGCCGTCTGCTGGGCGAGGGCAAACCCAAGTATCTCAATTCGCCGGAAACCCCTGTTTTCCATAAGGGCAGGGAGCTTTATGGCCTTCACGAAGCCCTCAAGGCTCACCGGGAACCCCAGCGCCTCTTGGTGGTGGAAGGCTACATGGACGTGATCGCTCTGGCCCAGTTCGGCATCGATTTCGCCGTGGCAACCCTGGGCACCGCCACTACCCCCGATCACCTACGCCTCCTCCTCCCCCAGACGCCGGAACTGGTCTTCTGTTTCGATGGCGACCGGGCCGGCCGTGAGGCGGCCTGGAAAGCCCTGGAGACCTGCCTGCCCCAGGCCACCGGCCAGCAGGAAATTCGCTTCCTCTTCCTCCCGGAGGGTGAAGACCCGGATACCCTCATCCGCCGGGCAGGGCCTGATGACTTCCTGGAGCGTATCCGACTTGCCAGACCCCTGTCCGACTTCCTCCTCGAACACCTCTCCGCGGGCATCGATCTCAATACCCTTGATGGCCGGGCCCGCCTTGGCTCCCGGGTCGCCCCCCTGCTGGAGCGCCTGCCCCCCGGCCTTCTGCGTGACCTTTTACGGGACCAACTGTCGCGGCTGGTAGGCATGCCCCTGGGGAACAAGCACCCCGATCCGCCTCGACCGACCCGGAATCGTCGCCAGCAACCACCCCTCTCAGCACCCCAGCGCCCCGGCGCCACGCCCCTGCGCCTGGCCATCGCCCTTCTCATCCAATACCCCCACCTGGCCTCCGACTTGCGGGGACTGGGGGAGGAGTGGCGTCAGCTCTCCAGCCCTGGCATCCCCTTGCTCAGGGATCTGCTGGCCACCCTCGCCAGCCATCCGGAACTGGGCAGCGCCGCCTTGCTCGAACGCTGGCGGGAGACGGAGGACTTCAATACCCTGCGCCGGCTGGCCGATCCGCGGTTGCTGGCCCACATCCCCCCGGACGGCCTCCTGCCCGAGTTACTGGGCACCATCCAGCGCCTTAACCAGGAGGCCCTGGCCGCCCGCAGCGGCAGCCTCTTCAACCGCGCCAGTACCTCCGACTGGAGCCCGGAGGAAAAAGCCGCCTTGCGTCACGCCATGCAGTCCAGCCGCCAGGTTCCCCCGGAGGGGTAGGGCAAGACGCCCGCAGGCCTTTCATCCGCAGACGCATGGACCTCGCGCGCGCAAATGCGCTGCACAACGAGGCCACGCTACTGATGGCGGCGCGAGATGCGGGCGAACTGATTGGGCGGTGGAAAGTCGAACGGATCGGACTGCAAAGAGGCCGCCAGGAAGCAGCCCATGGGACCGCCCGCAACCTCATCATACTCGGCGCGCTCAGCGATGTGGCGATCGCCGGTTGCACGCCCCTGAGCCAGATCAGGCGCAAGCCTTGCGCGAGGTGGAGCAGCACGGAATCGCCTATCAGACGGAACCTAAAAGCATTTGCGCCTGCTGGGATTCCGACCGTCCTTCCGCGCCGACGCAGCCAGAACGCCCTCACCACCCCCAACATTCGTGGCATGGCCGAGCTGAAATCGACTCTTGCGAAAAACCCCAAGTCGCCGGGGAGATTCCCACGTACCTCAGCAAAGCCGAAAACACAGGGCGTCAGGTATAAAATGGGTCTCTACGCCGCCGCCCCCGGAATGCCATCATGTTCAGCTCAGATCCGCCCGAATCGCCTCCTCCCGAGGAGGAGGGCCCCTTCGAGGAAATCCTGCTCCTCTGCCTGCGGCGGATTCTGGAAGACGAGAACCCCCGCCTGTTCCTGCGTTGGGCTCAGCGGCGGCTTGTCCCCCTCCTTGAGCATGAACAACCCGATCTGGAACCGGGGGAGGCCCGCCGTCTCGCCTTCCTGCTCGCGCGCGCCGTCTGGAATGCCACCCCCTTGCCCAGCCAGGGCTTTTGCCCCGATCCCCTTATCGGACCAGACGCGGCCCTGCCCTGCCCTTGCGGCTCCGGTGCCCCCTATGGCTGGTGTTGCGCCGGGTTGGAGGTACCGGACTTGCCCGGGGAGCTAATGTGGGAGCTCCTGCTGGCGGAACTGGATATCCGCCGGTTCAAGCGGGCCCTGGCTTCGGGGGAGGTACCCGGGCATCTGCTGGGGCTGGCGGCGGAGCGATGGTTGATGGAGGACCAGCCGGGTCGGGCCATCGCCCTGCTGGAGCCCCACTTTACGGGACCAGGGGCGGAGGGGTTGGACGAACGCTGGGCCCATGCCCTCAATATCCTCTGCGACGCCTATGACCGTCGCCTTTATGGGAAAAAGAAGCGCGCCTTGCTGCATCGGGTACGTCAGCATCCCTGCCCCGGGCTGCGGGCCGCCGCCTGGCAGCGCCTGTGCACCATTCACCTCGACGAGGGCGCCTTCGTGGAGGCGCAACTGGCCTTCGCCCAGGCCCAGCGCGCGGCCCCGGATGCCCCCGGCACGGCCTTTCTGGAGATCGCCCTGCTGGCCACCCAGCACGAGGAGGCCCTGGCCCGTGATCGCGCCCTGTTCTGGCGGCACAAGCTGCGCCGTGGGGGGGAGGCGGATGAGGACATTCTCACTTTTCTGGAGCAGGCCGGCCGGGACCCCCAGGATGCCCTCATGACCAGCCAGGCGGGCATCCTCGACCCCCGCCTGCTGGACCTGCGCGGCTGGATACGCGCCATCGCCGTGCGTCCCCTCCCCATCTATGCCCTGGCCCCCCCCGAGCGAGGCACAACTCCAGCCCCCACCTCCGCGACCGAAGAGATCCCCCGGGGGCAAACGACCACGGGGCATTACCAGCCGA
>SBFV01000434.1 GCA_006227775.1 Gammaproteobacteria bacterium
GGCGCCGGTTGCTGGCCCAGATAATCGAGCAGAGCGCTGAAGCGCTCCGGCGGGTAATAGCCATTGAGGCGAAAGCTGACCCGGCCCGCGGCATCCAGGAAGAGGATGGTCGGGGTGAACTGGACCCGCTGGGCGCGGGCGAAATCCTTCTCGCTGCTGACGGTGCCCTCCAGGTCGGTCACCTCCAGGTCACCCCAGATGTTGATGGCGATGAAGTTGAACTGGGACTGAGCCCGCTCGACGATATCGCGTTGGGTGAAGTTGACGTTCAGCATGCGCTGACAGTAGGGGCATTCCTCCTGGTGGAAATAGAGGGCGACCCGCTTGCCCTCCTCGGCGGCCTTGTCGACCTCTTCCTGAAGGTAGAGGAAGGAGTCCTTGAACCAGGTCGGCATGGCGGCTGGCAAGGGGTTGGTGACGAGCCCAAGCAGCAGGAACAGGGTCAAGGCGAGGGCGCGAGGGGTCTGCAGGATCATAGGCTTCTCCTCAATACCTTCAGGATTTAGGCCAGGCCAGGCATTTTCGGCGCTGGAGGTCGGGCATCTCACCGATCCCACCTGACCGTCACTGCCTGGCCTGGTCGAGAATCGGATGGCTTCGGGTACAACCTCAAGTTTGCGCCGCCGGTGCTGGTGGCGCCGCCGGGCTGGCTTAGGCCAGACCCGGGTTCCCTTCCACGCCGACCAGCTTGGTCGCGTTCACTTTCTTCAGGGCCAGGGTCTTCTGCCCGCGCAGATAATCGGCAACCAGATCCCAGACCGGCCGTCCCGGGCTTTGGGCGCCCACCGTTGCCCAGCCGGTCACCTTGTAGGTCTTGTCCGCCTCGACCAGGCGACCATCGTCCAGGCGCATCTCGGCGATGCGCTGGCCCGCCGCGTTGTTGGGGCTGCACACATAGTCCAGCCCCCCCACACGGACCATGTCCCCGCCCTGCTGAAGGTAGGGGTCCGGGTTGAAGAGGTTGTCGGCCACGTCCTCGAGGATGGTCTTGAGTTCGCTGCCCTTCATCTCGCGGACATAGGTCTCCGGATAGGTCATGGCGGTCTGGGTCAGGACGTCCTCCATCGTGATCGCCGTACCAGGGATGAGGCTGATGCCCCAGCGAAAGCCGGGGGAGAGGGCGATCTCGGCATCACCGGCCTGGCGCAAGGCATCGAGGATCACCTGGTCGAAGGTACCATTGAAGTTGCCACGGCGATAGAGGCTGGTCTCGGTAACGGCCAGTTGCTCGGTCAACCGCCCCAGGTAGGGTTGACGCACCTGGTCGATGTAGGCCTGCATCTCCGCATCCGCCGCCAGCAGGTTGGCGAAGACCGGCAGCAAGCGGTAGCGGTAGCCTTTGATCTTGCCGTCACCCACCTCCAGGTCCATGACGCCGAGGAACTTGCCATGGGAGCCGGCGTTGGTGACCAGGGTCTTGCCCCCGGCATTCTCCACCAGCGTGGGGGCGGGCATGCCGTCGTGGGTGTGCCCCCCGAAAATGACATCGATGCCCCGCACCGTGGCGGCCATCTTCAGGTCCACGTCCATACCGTTGTGCGAGATCACCACCACGACGTCCGGTTTCTCCTTCGTCCGCACCCGATCGACCATTTCCTGCATCCGCTCGTCCTGGATGCCGAAGCGCCAGTCGGGGATGAAGCGCTGGGGATTGGCGATGGGGGTATAGGGGAAGGCCTGGCCGATGACCGCCACCCGGGTGCCATTGAGTTCCCGCACGGTATAGGGCTTGAAGGCCAGACCACTGCCCTCGTCGAAGCCCGGGAAGTCGGCGAATTTGTAATCGAAGAGGGCCTCGTCGGAGACCGAGACATTCTGCGCCACGAACTCGCCCTTGAAGGCCTTCAGATTGTCGATGACCTCGGTATCTTGATAGGTGAACTCCCAGTGGCCGGTCATGATGTCCACGCCCAGCAGATTGCAGGCGCCGACCATGTCCTGGCCGCGGGTCCAGAGGGCGGTGCCCGAACCCTGCCAGGTGTCCCCACCATCGAGGAGCAGGCTCCTCCCCTCCCCCGCCTCGGCCCGCAATTGCTTGACCAGGGTGGCGAGGTGGGCGAAGCCACCGACCTTGCCATAGCGCTGGGCGGCGGCGTCGAAGTCGAGGAAGGTGAAGGCATGGGCCTCCCGACCGCCCGGGGCAATGCCGAAGTGTTTCAGGAGCGCATCCCCCACCAGGTGGGGTGGCTGGCCCAGGGCCGGGCCTATCCCCAGGTTGACGCTCGGTTCCCGATACCAGACCGGGTTGAGCTGGGCGTGGGTATCGGTGATGTGCAGCAGGCGCAGGTTGCCAAAGGGGGTTGCCTGATAGAGCGCCGCGCCATCGCCATCGCCGCGCGCGGCCGCCCAGAGGGCGCCGGGCGTCAGCCCGGCCATGCCTCCCAAGGCCAGCAGGCGGGTGAATTCTCGCCGGGACAGTGACATGGTTCGGTACCTCTACTTCGATGAGTGTGATGGTCTGCCAGAAAGAGATTAAGGGAGCGGGGCGGCAATGCCCGCTCCTGGGGCTCGATGGGTCCCGCGGGTCGGGGTGAACAATAACCGCGGTATCGCCTGAAGCGAAGGTTGGTTCCCCGGTAAGGGCCGGTTTATGCCCTGGAGAGGATAGGGAGACAACCTGGGGATCTTTCCATTATCAAGCCCGGGCCCCGAACCCGTCGAGGCCCGGGCGGTTGCGCCTAGTGGTTGACGGGTGATTCCGGATTGAGCAGATAAGCCATGAGATCGGCGATCTGTTCCTGATTCAGGAAGCCGTTGGCGCCAAAACGCGGCATGTTGGTACAGGGGAAGTAAGCGTGCGCGTTATAGATCACCTCGTACACATACTTCTGGGTCTCGGGGGTGTTGCCGCGATTCTTGCCAAAGCCGGTCAGGGTGGGGCCGATGGTGCCATGAGCGGAGACCTTCAGGTCCATCTGATGGCAGGCATAGCAGTTACCACCCAACTTTTTGTTGTCGTCCGCCTTGGGTCCCATGCGGAAGCCCGCGCCCTCCTTCGCCAAGGCCTCGCCCTTCTTCCAGTCGCCCAGGGTGATGCCCCCTTCGGGATAGACGTGGGAGGCGACGGCTAACGCTTGCACCTTTTGGGCGGTGGCGGCATCGACGGGGTTACCCCGCAAGGCCGAACACGCCTTCTGCAGCTCGTCCTGGGTCATGCGCTCCTTACCCGTCTTGCCTTCCTGGGTGGGCTGATCCAGTTTGAAGCCTTTGGCGTCAAAGATCAGGTATTCGGTCAGCTCAGCGGGCGACATCTTGGTGTAGTCGACCTGGGACCCGGCCCCGGCGGCCGCCGCGATACCGGCGGCTCCCGCGGCCCCGGCGGCGACGCCAACGGCAGCGGCGGCCGCGGCCTTGCCACCCGCCCCCTGATCCGGCTCGGGTTTGGCGCCTTCGACCTTGGGGGCATCCGCTTTGGTGGCGGCAGTCGGCTTGCCGCCGGTCTTGCTGGCATCGCCCTTGCCAGCGGCGGCTTTTTCCTTACCACCGCCAGCCTTCTCCCCGCTAGCTTTTGCGGACCCGGACTTCCCCTCGCTTGACTTACCCGTCGCGGCCTTGCCGGACGATGCCTTGTCCGTGGTGGACTTACCGGTGGTTGACTGATCACCACTGGCTTTGGTATCGGCTGCAGCGGCAAGAAGGATACTGGGCACCAGGGTGGTCGCGGCGAGCAGGGCCGCGAATAGCGTCTTATTGATCATGATTGCAATCTCCTGGTGACGGACTAGCGCTTGACATCGGGGATTATGGCCGGCTGGCCGCGGGCCTTGTCCGTCCAGAAGGAAATGATGGCGATAGATGCGTCTGAGCCGTAGATGATCTCCGCCTGACGCATCTGCCAGATGCACTCGGAGACGCGATGCTGACTGCCGCGTACGGCGTCATGACCGACGCGGAAGGCCGGCCAGGAGATGGCCTTGGTCCACTCCGCCGGGATGCTGGCGTTGGGCAAGACGGAGGCGCGGATGCGCTTGCCGGTGGCGCCATGGCAAGTGGCACAACTGAAATCGCTGATGCCGGCCCGGCGATAGAAGAACTCCTCGCCCGCCGCCCGCATGGCCTTTTCCAGGGGATGGTCCAGGGGCGGATTCCAGGGCAGGCCATTGGACTGGGCGGCGATGTAAGTCTGGATCTTCACCAGGTCGGTATTGCCATGCTTCTCCTTGATCTCCTTGTCCTCGTCGGTGAAGCCCTGGAGGGTCTTCATGCAGTACATGAGGCGGCTTTCCAGGTCCATGACCTTGCCGGCGTCGGCAAAGTAGCGGGGCATTTCCACATAGGCCCCTTCCAGGACCCCTGGACCCTTACCGAAGTCGCATTGTTCCAGGGAAACCTTATTGGGGCCGCGTGGTTCCTTGAACAGGATCTCGCCCTGCTCCATGGCCCAGTAGGCCGGTTCGTCCTGCATCATCATCAGATTCTGCTCACTCTGGGTGAGGTAAGCGGAATCATTACCGTCGATCAGGGCATGGAGTACTTCTTCCGGTGTTTGATCGGTA
>SBFV01000318.1 GCA_006227775.1 Gammaproteobacteria bacterium
CCTCGAGTTGGTAGGTAAAACCGCCGGCGTTGCCGAGCCCGGGGATGGGCGGCGGTGGAAAGACCAGGACCTCGGCGTCGGGGATGGCGGCGAAGCGGGCCTCCATGGCCCCGATCAGGCCCCGGATCTGGGTTTCCGCCGTCTTGCGGTCGTCCCAGGGCTCCAGCACGAAGACCCCCAGGCCGGAGTTGGAGGAGGCGGCGCCCGTGAGCATGCTGTAGCCGGTTACGGTGAGGACATTGGCCACCCCCGGGGTGGACCGGGCGATCTGGGCTACCTGATCGAGGACCTCGGTAGCCCGCGGCAGGGCCGCCCCGGTGGGCAGCTTGATGTCGGCGAAGAGGACGCCCTGGTCCTCGTTGGGGATGAAGCCCGTGGGCAGACGGTCCAGGATCCACAGCGCCCAGCCGCCGACCAGGACGATGATCAGGCCGGCGACGACGGAGCGACGGGCGATCAGACCCACCACCCGGACATAGCCGTTGCGGGTGGCGTCCAGCCCCTGATTGAACCAGGCGAAGGGCCCGCGCTTGGCCTCCTTGGGCGTCCCCAGGAAGAGGGCGCAGAGCATGGGCGACAGGGTCAGGGCATTGATGGCGGAGATCGCCACCGCCGTGGCGATGGTCAGGGAAAACTGCTGGAAGAGCCCGCCACTGATCCCGGGCAGGAAGGCAACCGGGGCGAAGATGGCGAACAGCACCAAGGTGGTGGAAATGATGGGCCCGGTGACCTGTTCCATGGCCTTGAGGGTCGCCGCCCGCCGGTCCAGCCCCTCCTCCAGCATGACGCGCTGGACGTTCTCCACCACCACGATAGCGTCGTCCACCACCAGCCCGATGGCCAACACCACGGCGAACAGACTGATGGTATTGGCGGAGAAGCCCGCCGCGAACAGAACGATGAAGACGCCGATCAGGGAAACGGGGATGGTCAGGGCCGGGACGATAGTCGCCTTGATATCCTGCAGGAAGATGTAGACCACCAGCAGCACGATCACCGCCGTGATGGCCAGGGTGGAGATGATCTCCGCGATGGATGCCTGGACGAAGAGGGTCGAGTCATACATGACCTCCGCCTCGACCCCGTCCGGGAAGCGGGCCTTCAACGCCGCGAGCTCGGCGCGCACGTCCCTGGCCACCTGCAGGGCATTGGCCCCTGGCGCCTGGTAGATGCCGATGGCCGCCGTCGGCTTGCCATTGAACTTGGAGAAGGAGCTGTACATCTGGGACCCCAGCTCCACCCGGGCGATGTCCCGGACCCGCACGATACCGCCGTCGGCGCTGGAGCGGACCACGATGTCCTCGAACTCCTCCGGCTGGACCAGTTGCCCCTCGGTGACCACGGTGAACTGGAAGACCTGATCGTCCCCGATGGGTGGCCCACCCACGGACCCCAGGGCGGCCTGGAGGTTCTGCTTACGCACCGCGTTGACCACGTCCTCCGGCGCGATGCCCAGGGCGGCCATCTTCTCCGGCTCGATCCAGACGCGCATGGAGTAATTGAGAGGGCCGAACTGGTCGGCCTGGCCGACCCCCGCTACCCGCGCCAGCTCGTTCTGGACGTTGATGGTGGCGAAGTTGGACAGGAAGAGGGCATCCTTGCTGTCATCCGGGGAATAGACGTTGACCACCAGCAGCAGGTTGGTGGCCTCGGCCTGGACCGTCACCCCCAGGTCCTGGACCTCGGTGGGCAGCTGGGCCATGGCCTGGGAAACCCGGTTCTGGGTGTTGACCTGGGCGATGTCCGGGTCCGTCCCCACGGCGAAGGTCACCGTCAGGGCATAGGTCCCCGCGGCGGAGGAGACCGAGGACATGTACAGCATGTCCTGGACGCCGTTGACCTGCTGCTCGATGGGGCCACCGACGGTACTGGCGATGGTCTCGGCGTCGGCGCCGGGATAGGTGGCGTTGACCATGACCACCGGCGGGGTGATGTCGGGATACTGGGCGACGGGGATGGCCTTGATGGCCAGGAGCCCGGCCACCACCAGAACGATGGAGACCACCGACGCCAGCCGTGGCCGCTCGACGAAAACCCGGGAGATCATGGGCGCTGCTCCGCCTTGGCGCCTTCAGCCGCACCGCCCTGGGTCCCGCCGGTCGCGGCTGGCTTGGGATCAGCCGCCGCCTGGTCCTTCCCCCCCGCCGCTGGCTTGGCCTGGCCCGCCTTGGCGCCATCTCCCCCGGCCTGGCTCTGTTTCACCGGCTTCACGACCATGCCCGGCCTGACCTTCTGCTCCCCGGCGATGATGACGATATCCCCCACCTGCAAGCCCGAGAGGACGGCATAGCTGTTACCCACCTGTGCCCCGGTCTTGACCGGACGCACCGCCACCCGGTTGTCGGCTCCCACCACGAAGACCTGTTCGCCGTCCTTGGTGCGCTGGATAGCGGAGGCCGGCACCAGGGGCTGGCGCTCCTGCTCGGCCCTGTGGATCACGGCGGCGATGAACTGGCCGGGTAACAGCATGTGCTGGGGGTTGGGAAAATCGGCGTAGACGGCGACGGTGCCGGTGCGGGGATCGATCTGGTTATCGATGAAGGCGATCTCGCCCGAGTGGGCGTAAGTCTCCCCCGTCGGCAAGATCAGTTTGGGGATGAATTTCTTGCGGATGACCTCCAGGCCACTCCCGTCGGTTACCTCGGCGATGCGCACGAAGATGGCGCCGGGAATGGAGAAGACGGCGCGGATGGGGTCGAGCTGGACCACGGTGGCGAGGGTGCCGCTGGCCGTATTGACCAGGTTGCCCTCGGTGTACTTGGAGGGACCGATGCGCCCGGCGATGGGGCTGGTGATGGTGGTGTAGCCCAGGTTGATCTCGGCGGTGGCGATGGCCGCCTTGGCGTCCTCACCCTGCGCCTTGCCCTTGTCCACCGCCGCCTGGGCCTCGTCGCGCTGGGCCAGGGCCTTGTCGCGGTTGGCCTGGGAGGTGTCGCCCTTCTTCAACAGGATTTCCAGGCGCTCGAGATCGACCTGCTTGTTGAGCAGATCGGCCTCCGCCGCCGCCTGACTGGCCTGGGCCACGGCCAATTGGGCCTTGGCGCCATCGAGGCTGGCCTGGAAGGGGGCCTGCTCGATCTGATAGAGGAGCTGATCCTTGGCGACCATGGCCCCCTGATCGAAGGCCAGCTTGGTGAGGAAGCCCTCGACCCGGGCCTTGATATCCACCGACTGGATAGCCTTGATGGTGCCGATGAAGCGCTCCTGCTTGTCCACCAGCCCCTCCTCGATGGCGGTGACCACGACCGCGGGCACGGGCGCCTTCTCCTCGGCCTGCGGGGGGGTATCGGCAGCCAGGGCGAGGGGGGCGAAGGCCAGGGACATCAGCGCCAAGGAAATCAACGGGAAGGAGATCGGGCGACGGATCAGGGGGGTGGGGATGGCCATGGGGAGAAACCGGAGGAAGAGCGAAGGGCGGACTGAAGGGCGGGCAGTATATCGCAACTCCCTCAGCTGGTTGCTAGAACCCACAGTCCGTCCCATTGTCGTGATGTTGACGCAGCCATGGTGGAAGTTGACGTACCACGCCTAGTAGGAGGGGTAGGCATAGGGCGAGGACGACCAAAACACAGTGCCCGTTGGCGTATTGGGGAACAAGCGGCTGTTGATGGCCGATAGATAGCACCTCTGCTCCACCAGGGAGGCGAGTTCCTTCTTGTTTGGCAGGCGCCAGGAGCTGCTGCCGGCGAAGACGGCATCCGCCGCCTGCTAGAGGGCCGCCTGCCAGGTGAAGGTCGTCGCGCCGTCCCCAGGGTCTGATCGCCACCGGCACCGCCGCTGCCCTCCCTGGCCTGGTGCGCAAGCTGCCCCACTATGGCAAATACGGCTATCTCGCCTTCACCGGGCCTGAGCCCGTCAACCGCCGCAAAGGCCAATGGCCGGCGGGGGAATCCGCCCTGCGGCTGTGGTTCACTCAGGAAAGGCCCAGGCTGGCGCCGGTTCCATCTCCAGCACTGGGCCCTTAGCCCCATTCCCCGCGCGCGCAAAGTCGTTACGCATGTCCCTTTTCCCTGAACATCCGCGCCAAACTCCCGTCCAACCGGGCGGGTTCATCACCCGATTTTGCCCTGCCCCAGGCACAGAATATATCGCCATGAACTGGGCCATGCTGGGCCTGCCCAGCTACGTCCGTTTCAGCGACAGGACCAGTGTCAAGGGACTTGATTGTTCCAGGCGCGGCGAATCAGCCAGTCGTCAAGCGCTTGGACACCGGAGGAGAAATCCGTGACTCGATGCGCCTCGCAGAGTGGCGCCGGGGCATCCAGGGTCAGGTCTGCCATGGGCTGGGGGCAGCCATCAGGCGCTCGTAACCTTCGCCAGCGGGGGGGTGGTCCAGTACGGCCAGGAAGTGCTCGTAGGTCTCCCGATCGACCCTGACCAGCGTCTGGTCGAGCAGCGTCTCCTCGGCGGCCCGCCGGGCGGCGTCGATCATGAAATCGGAGCGGGACCGGCCCTGGATACGGGCGGCCTGATCGATCAGGTCGCGAGTCTC
>SBFV01000269.1 GCA_006227775.1 Gammaproteobacteria bacterium
GGCCAGGGGCGGGACATGGGCCATGCCGGACAGGGCCGGGCTCAGCGGGCGATGAGGAGGCGCAGGCGATCGCCGACCTTCTCGGCGTAATCGGCCAGATCGCCGATCCACTGGATCAGCTCGTACCAGAAGATGACGGCCACCGGCTTGAGGCTGTCCTCCTGGGCGAAGAGGGCCCGGGAGAGGGCCATGCCCAGCTTGTCGGTGTCGTCCTCGATGAGGTTGAGCTTCTCGATCATGCCCGTGACCGTCTCCGCCTCGCGGCCACCGAAACCCGTCTCCACCAGTTCGTCCAGTTCGGAGATGACCACCCCCGCCTGGTTGACGGCATCGACGCAGCGGGCCACCAACTGACGCAGGTCATCGGCCATGCCCGGTGGAACCTGCATATCGCGCTCCACCAGCAGGCCGGCGATGTCCTGGGCGGTATCGGCGATGGAGTCCTGCATGCCCAGGAGTTCCAGCAGGTCGCGGCGATCGACCGGCATGAACATGCTCTTGGGCAGATGGGCCCGCAGGTCGTTCTTGATGGCGTCCGCTTCGTGTTCCTTGGCGAAAATGACATCCTTCGATTTTTCGATAGCGGCCTTGTCGCTGGCGATCAGGGCCTCGAAAAGGGTCGGAACCTCGGCGACGCACTCGGCAACCACCGCCATGTGCTTCTGCACCGGCTTGAAGGGGGAATGCCCGAACAGCGAAGCAATAGGATTAGTACCTTTCAAGGGACTCACTCCTTATCAATGGGTTGGAAGTGTTATGGCGACCGCGCCGGTGGGATCGGAAAGCGGCCCCCGTGCCGCCTGCCTCCGCTGGATCCGTTGACGTGAATCCCGTGGAACCACGGCGATGACCCACCTTGCACAACCGCTATTTTGTCAGCGAAATGCCAAGTTACGGCAAATTATTTGTCATCTTTGCTTGATCGAAATCATCCATTGTCCAGTCCAGACCTGCGTATGATATCGGCCCTGCCGGGATTCCCGGGGCAGCCCACAAGCCCCTACCGTGCCGGGCAAAGCCACCCCCGACCGGCGCCTCGCTCCCGTCCGCCGACTCCTGCCCCGCCCCGGGCCAGGGCCCTGTTCCATTCTCCGGGTTTGCCGGACTAGCCCCAGGTGCATGCCTCATGGAAGCGGGTGATCTCGAACTCATTCTCCGCCTCATCCTTCAGATCGCCCTCCTGAGCGGTTCGGCGATCTTTTCCGGCTCGGAGGCCGCCCTTTTCTCCCTGAGCCGGATCCACCTGCAGAAGTTGCGCAATACCCGGGACCCGGCCTCCGAGGGCATCCATGCCCTCCTTGACGAGCCGCGGCGGCTGATCATCTCCATCCTGTGCGGCAACGAACTGGTCAACATCGCCTCCTCCGCCAACATGGCGGCCATCCTCCTCACCCTCTTCGGCGCCGAGGACGCGAGCTGGATCAACATCGTCGTCATGGTCCCCCTGCTGCTGCTGGTGGGCGAGGTCACCCCCAAGACCATCGCCGTTACCTTCCCGGTCGGCTTTTCCAAGAACGTCAGCGCCAAGGTCCTGCCGCGCTGGATCTGGCTCATCACCCCCCTGCGGGAGGCGGTGCGCCTGGTGGCGGACCGGGTAACCACCTGGGTGGTCGGCGACGCCGTGGCCCGGGAAAACCTCCTAAAACCGGACGAGCTCAAGACCCTGCTGGAAGAGGGCGAGGAGACGGGCGTCATCGACGCCACCGAGCGCGTGCTCATCGACAACCTGATGGAGGCCTCCAACACCGAGATCTCCCACATCATGACCCCGGGGCCGCGCATCCGCTTCCTCGACGCCGAACTGCCCATCGAGGAACTGATCGAGGAGTTCCGCCGCCATCGCCACCCCCGCATCCCGGTCTATTCCGGCCATTGGGACAACGTCATTGGCTTCCTCTACTCCGAGGACGTGCTGCGCCTGATCCGCGGTGGCGTCGACCTGGAGCGGGTCCAGATCGAGGACCTGCTGCGCCCGGTCCATTTCGTCCCCCCCACCATCAAGGTGGACGAGATGTTCAACTACTTCCAGAGCCATAACACCCGTTCCGCCATCGTCCTGGGCGAGTTCGGCGAGGTGCTGGGCATCGTCACCATCAAGGACGTGCTCAAGTTCATCTTCGGCGAGATCTCCAGCCCCATGCGCAGCGTCGCGGATCACGAGCGCGACGAGGTCGGCTTCATCGTCCCCGGCGACATGCGGCTGCTGGAGTTCTACAACCTGACCAATATCGACATCACCGACCCGGTGATGACCACCGTGGGCGGCGTCGTCTTCCGCCTCTTCGGCCGCCTGCCCAAGGTGGGCGAGAGCGTCATCCACGACGCCTACAGCTACACCGTGCTCCAGGTCGACCGGCTGCGCATCGCCCGCCTGCGGGTGGCGCCAGTGGAGGAGGGTCAACTGGAGGAGCAGGAGCTGCAGGATCTGATCGAAGAACAGGAGACCGTCCAGGACGAGACACCCCAGGGCCTGGCGGCGGCACTGGGGACCGGCCGGGAGGCCCAACCCCCAGCAACTCACCCCCCGGCGGCCGCTCCGGCGGATACCGCCCGCAACCCGACCGTCGACGCCCGCCAGGAGACTTGAATGGAACTGCTCATCACCTTCCTGATCATGCTGGTCTTCCTGGTGCTGAAGGGCTTCTTTTCGGGCTCGGAGATCGCCATCGTCAACTCCGACAAGTTCAAGATGCGCCACCTGGCCAAGACCGGTGACCGCAAGGCGGCCCTGCTGCTGAAGATGTTCCGCACCCCGGACGTCATCCTCGGCACCACCCTGGTCGGGACCAACATCGCCACGGTGACCATCTCCACCCTGGGCGCCATCCTCGCCATCGAGGCCTTCGGCGAGATCGGCGACCTGATCGCCATCCTGGTCATGACCCCCTTCCTGCTCATCTTCGGCGAGATCGTGCCCAAGAGCGTCTTCCAGCAGAAGGCGGACATCGTCGCCCGGGCCATCATCCCCATCCTGCGCGTCTTCACCATGGTCTTCTACCCGGTTATCTTCGTCTTCAGCCGGATCGCCCGCTTCGCCACCCGCCTGGTGGGCGGCTCCTCCACCGGCCATACCCTCTTCATCACCCGCGAGGAGCTGAGCGTGCTCCTCGACATCAACGACGCCGGCACCGGCGCCACCCCGGGCAAGGTGGATCGGCGCAGCATCCGCCGCGTCATCCGCTTCGCCGACACCACCGTGGGCCAGGCCATGATCCCCCTGGCGGACGTGGTGGGCTTCAACGAGGTGCGCACCACCGCCGACGCGGTGCAGACGGTGCTCAAGTTTGGCTACAACCGCCTGCCGGTCTACCGGGGCAACATCACCAACGTCAAGGGCGTACTCACCCTCACCACCTGGGACATGCTCGACCCTACCACCGAGGAGCGACGCCTCAGCGAATTCATCCGCCCTCCCCTCTACCTGTCCCCCCAGCAGACCATCGACCAGACCCTGAAACTCCTCCAGGCCCGGGAGGACCACCTGGGCATCGTGGTGGACGAGTTCGGCTCCGCCATCGGCATCATCACCATGGAGGACATCTTCGAGGAGGTGGTGGGCGACATCGAGGTCGGCTACGACTTCGACGAATACCAGTCCAAACGCCAGTTCACCATCGAAGAGGAGAATGAAAACAGCTACCTGATGAGCGGCCGGGCGCCCCTGTCCGAGGTCAACGACAAGCTGCACATCAAGCTGCCGGTCTATGCCGCCCATACCATCGGCGGTTACGTCGTCTCCCGTCTGCGTCGCATTCCCCAGGAGGGGGAAGCCGTGGTGGACGAAGGTTTCCGCTTCACCGTCCTGGAGGCCGATCCCCGGACCGTGCTCAAGGTGAGGATGGAGCGGCTCTAAACACGCCGTCCGGCCCCTTTGTCATCAAGGGCCCCGTTGTCATCATAAGTTCACCTTGCCGTCATACCGTAGGCGAGGATTGAACCACCTCTTGACACGGGGGCCCCTATGGACCACTTCGCCAGCCGCCTGCGTATCGGCGAGAAAATCGGCCTGGGCTTCGCCCTGGTCGGCCTGCTCTACCTGGCCGCCATCTGGCAATACCATCACGGCCAGAATGCCCTGATCCGGGATCATGGCCAGTTGCAATCCCTGTTCGTCGCCCGGGTCAACCAGGCCTTCGCCATCCAGGCCCAGCTCAACCAGGCCCGGTTGGCGGAGGGACGATTTCTCCGCCAGCGCGCCGAGGCCGATGCCGGCCGGGTGGAAGAACATGCCCGGGTGCTGCTCGAACTGACCCAGCAACTGGCCCGTGACCCGGAGCTGGCCAGGGCGGGCGAGGCCATGCGGGAACTCGCCACCGCCTACCAGCAGGGCTTCCTCAAGATCGTCGATGCCTGGCAGATCAAGGGCCTGGACGAGGACAGCGGCCTGCAGGGAGCCTTTCGCCGCTCGGTTCACGAGCTCCAGCACAGGTCCCGCAACTTCAATGCCGGCCAGCTCTACCTCACCTTGCTGCAGATGCGCCGGGGGGA
>SBFV01000344.1 GCA_006227775.1 Gammaproteobacteria bacterium
CGTTTTTTGTTACTACCGAGTAACGCGAGCCTTAGTTCTTGGCTGCGCGCTTCTCTTTTTCCTTCGCGATCACGGCTTCGGCAACGTTGGCCGGGCACGGTGAGTAGTGCGAGAACTCCATGGAGAACTGGCCGCGACCGGAGGTCATGGTGCGCAGGTCGCCGATGTAGCCGAACATCTCGCTCAGGGGGGCGTCGGCCTTGACGCGCACCCCGTTGGGGCCCGACTCCTGGGCCTTGATCATACCCCGACGGCGGTTAAGATCGCCAATGACGTCGCCAACGTGATCCTCCGGGGTGAAGACGTCGACCCTCATGATCGGCTCCATGAGCTGGGGCGCGGCCTTGGGCACCGACTGACGGTAGCCACCCTTGGCGGCGATCTCGTAGGCGATGGCGGAGGAGTCCACCGGGTGGTAGCTGCCGTCGATGAGGGTGACCTTGACGTCGAGCAGGGGGAAGCCGGCCAGGACACCCTCCTGCATGCTGTCCTTGAAGCCCTTGTCCACGGCGGGCCAGTACTCGCGGGGCACGGTGCCGCCGGTGACCACGGATTCGAACTGATAACCGGCACCCGGCTCGCCGGGCTCCAGGGCGTAGTCGATGCGGGCGAACTGACCCGAACCGCCGGTCTGCTTCTTGTGGGTGTAGCTGTCCTCGACCCGGCGGGTGAGGGTCTCGCGGTAGGCCACCTGGGGCTTGCCGACCTCGACCTCGATACCGTGGGTGCGCTTGAGGATATCCACCTTGATGTCCAGGTGCAGCTCGCCCATGCCCTTGATGATGGTCTCGCCGCTGTCCGGATCGGTCTCGACGCGGAAGGAGGGGTCTTCCTGAATCATCTTGTTGAGGGCCACGCCCAGCTTATCGGCGCCGTTCTTGTCGCGGGGGGCGATGGCGATGGAGATGACCGGGTCGGGGAAGACCATGGGCTCCAGGGTGGCCGGGTACTTGGGATCGCACAGGGTATGGCCGGTCTGGGTGTTCTTCATGCCCAGCAGGGCGACGATGTCGCCGGCCTGGGCCGAATCCAGTTCCTCGCGGGAGTCGGCGTGCATCTCGACGATACGGCCGATGCGTTCGGTTTTGCCGGTAAAGGTATTGAGGACGGAGTCGCCCTTCTTGATCTTGCCGGAGTAGATGCGGGTGAAGGTCAGGGCGCCGAAGCGGTCGTCCATGATCTTGAAGGCCAGGGCGCGGAGCGGCCGGTCGGGATCGACGATGGCGTACTCCCCGGTCTCATGACCTTCCAGGTCGATCTCGGGCTGGGGCTTGACCTCCTTGGGATTGGGGAGGTAGTCCACCACGGCGTCCAGCACCAGTTGCATCCCCTTGTTCTTGAAGGATGAACCGCAGTAGGTGGGGAAGAAGTCCAGGTTGATGGTGCCCTTGCGGACGCAGGCCTTGACCGTCTCGAGGTCAGGCTCCTCGCCCTCCAGGTACTTCTCCAGGGCCTCGTCGTCCTGCTCCAGGGCGGTCTCGATCAGCTTCTCGCGCCACTCCTCGACCTTGTCGACCATGTCCGCCGGCACGTCCTGGATGCTGAAGTTCTCCGGCGCCCCGGACTCGTCCCAGACCCAGGCCTTGCGGGTCAGCAGATCGACGACGCCGACGAAGCTGCTCTCCAGACCGATGGGCAGGACCATGACCAGCGGGCGGGCGCCCAGCACGTTCTGCACCTGGTCGACGACGCGGTAAAAGTCGGCGCCGATGCGGTCGAGTTTGTTGACGTAGATGATGCGGGCGACGCGGGAGTCGTTGGCGTAACGCCAGTTGGTCTCCGACTGGGGCTCGACGCCGCCGGAGCCGCAGAAGACGCCGATGCCGCCATCGAGGACCTTGAGGGAGCGATAGACCTCGATGGTGAAGTCGACGTGGCCCGGGGTGTCGATGACGTTCAGCCGGCAACCCTTCCACTGGCAGGAGGTGGCGGCGGACTGGATGGTGATGCCGCGCTCGGCCTCCTGCTCCATGAAGTCCATGGTGGATTCGCCGTCATGCACCTCGCCCAGGCGATGAATCTTGCCGGTAAGCTTGAGGATACGCTCGGTAGTCGTCGTCTTTCCCGCATCCACGTGGGCGAAGATACCGATGTTTCGGTAGTTTGAAAGGTCTGTCATTGCTGTTTCCTGGGGTTACCAAACCGGACCTGGTGGGGTTTGGAACGAAACCGCGCCAAGGATCGGGGGACGGGGGGAGACGGTGTCCAGGCTGACACGCCTCTGAGAAACCCACAATTGTATGCC
The DNA here is from genome assembly GCA_006227775.1 of Gammaproteobacteria bacterium. Lineage (GTDB taxonomy): Bacteria > Pseudomonadota > Gammaproteobacteria > Chromatiales > Chromatiaceae > M0108. Next base: position 2,246 of record SBFV01000344.1, read on the forward strand.
CGTTTTGCAATGACTGACAAGAAAGCCCGACAATCTTTTCCGTGAATGCCGCCCTTTCGGCGTTGGCATGAACATCACCACCAGGGTCTTTCATCATCGGGGTGGTGGCAAGCCGACTCATGGCGGTTTGGGTGGCCTGGCGTGCGCCCGCGGCATTCCGGTTTGCGCTCAGGCTAGGAAACCCGAAGCCGGGTCATTCGGGTGGCGATCTCCCCTCCGGCCGCGTGGGCGGGCTTGACGGCGGCGATGGGGTTGGCCGAATCTCTCGCGCCAGCTAGCCAAGGCACTGGATTGCCACCCTGACGGCCGCATCCCCGCGGTCGGTAGCCCCGCCAGACGCCCCGGCTCTTCCCCTGGCCTGACCGAAAACCAAAATGCTGCGGGTGTAAAACTCATGCAAGCCGGCATCTCCGTTCTCCTTTCCAGCCCGGACCTTCTCGCCCGCCTGCGCGGCCCGCGCCTGGCCCTGCTTGGCCACCCCGCCTCCTTGACCGCCACGGGCCACCATAGCCTGGATGCGTTGAGGGCGATGCCGGGGCTGGAGCTGGTCGCCGCCTTCGGACCCCAGCATGGCATGCGCGGCGACAAGCAGGACAACATGATCGAAAGCCAGGACTACCGCGATCCGCTCCATGGCATCCCGGTCTATAGCCTCTATGGCGAGGTGCGCCGGCCGACGCCCGCCATGCTGGCGGCCTTCGATGTCCTGCTGGTCGATCTCCAGGATATCGGCACCCGCATCTATACCTTCGTCACCACCCTGGCCTATCTGCTGGAGGACTGCGCCCGGGCGGGCAAGGCGGTGTGGGTGTTGGACCGCCCCAATCCCGCTGGCCGGCCGGTGGAAGGGACCATCCTGGAGCCAGGCTGGGAGAGTTTCGTCGGTGCCGCCCCCCTGGCGATGCGCCATGGCCTCACCTTCGGCGAATTGGCTCGCTGGCTGGCGGCCTGGCTGCGAAGTGAGCGTGGCCTGGCGGTGGAACTGGAGGTCGTGCCCATGCGCGGCTACCGGATCGACGCCGCTCCAGGGCACGGCTGGCCGCTGCATGAACTACCCTGGGTCAACCCCAGCCCCAACGCCTCCAGCCTCAACATGGCCCGCTGCTTTCCCGGCACCGTCCTGTTCGAGGGCACCACCCTGTCGGAGGGGCGCGGCACGACGGTCGCCCTGGAACTGGTCGGGGCTCCGGACATTGACTGTCAGCGTCTCCTCGACCGCATGAGGCGCTTGCGGCCGGATTGGCTGGAGGGTGCCTTGCCGCGCCCCTGCCACTTTGAACCCACCTTCCACAAGCACGCCGGCCAGCTCTGCTCGGGCCTTCAGCTCCACACCGATCTGGCTGGCTACGATCACCACCGCTTCCGCCCCTATCGAGTGGCGGCGCTCTTTCTCAAGGCCCTGCGTCAGGAATACCCGGACTACCCCCTCTGGCGCGCCTTCCCTTATGAATATGAAACGGAGCGCCTGGCCATCGACCTCCTGGCCGGTGGCACCCTGTTGCGCGACTGGGTGGATGACCCCCAGGCCGTCCCCGCCGATCTGGAGCTCCGCCTGGCGGCGGACGAGGCCGCCTGGCGCGAGGAGCGGGCGCCCTATCTGATTTATGATTGACGCCAGGGAAGCCTTGGCGCGACCAGGCACCCTTGGCGATCACCCCTGACCCACCGACCCTTGAGGAGGCTACCACCACCATGATCGAGCCCATGATTGCCGCCACCGAGCCCGCCGCCGTCGAACTCAAGGCCGGCCAGACCATTTACTGGTGCAGTTGCGGCCTCTCGGCCAACCAGCCCTATTGCGACGGTTCCCATACGGGGGATTTCAACCCCCTGCCCTTCACCGCCGAGGCCGACGGCACCTACTACCTCTGCCAGTGTAAGCAGACCGCCACCCCGCCCCTGTGCGACGGCGCCCATAATCGCTTCGCCGAGCCGGCCCAGGGCTAGTACGGGGGGGCGGCGACGGCGGCCGTTGCCGCCAGCCACCGTTCCGTCGCGGCCCGCAGTTCCGCCAGCGCGGGACTGATGGCGACCGGATAGGTCGCCGCCCTGGCCGCCAGGGACCTCAGCTCCGGCGGAAGGCTGTCCAGTTGTCGCTTGGTGTAGCGGGCAATGTCCCCCAGGGATTTAGGCGGACCCAAGCGTCTGCCCCCCGCCATGACCTGTTCCATGAGCGGGGTGCCCGCCTGGCTCTCACCCATGAGCCCCAGGGTGTCACCGCTCATGCGGCGGTCC
>SBFV01000105.1 GCA_006227775.1 Gammaproteobacteria bacterium
ACCAGGCGGCCGTCGAAGGCGGCCCGCAGCTGGCGGGCCAGCTCGTCCACGGTCAGGCCCACGCTCTCCCCAGTCGGCGTGAGCCGGAAGATGAGTTGCTCGCGGCCGTAGGGCATGTCGTCCTCGATCCCGTAGACCCCGGGAATCTCGCGCAGGGCAGTCTGCAGCTCCAGGGCGGCCTGCTTGAGGCTGTGGGCATCGCTGCCGCCGAGGCGGATCTGGATGTCCGAGCCAGGCGGGCCCTGCCGGCGCGGAGCGACAACGAAGGTCTCCATGCCCGGCGGCACCTGGATCCGGTCCTGCCAGGCCTTCACGAAGGCATCGGTGCGCACGTCGCGGTGGTCGGAGGGAATCAACTGCACGCTGAGGGCACCGAACTGTTCCCCCTGGCGCTGCTGGCCGTCGCCGGCCAGGCCGCCGCTGCGGCTGACCGCCTGCTCCACCAGCTTGACGCCAAATCCCTGCTCGGTGGCCTCGAGGCTGGTCTGGAGGTGGTCCAGGAAGGCGTCCACCTCAGACCGTGGCGTGCCGCTGGCGAAGGTGGCGTTGGCGAACACCATGTAGGGCTCGGGGGTGGGGAAGAAGGTGAACTTGACCCGACCGCCGGCCAGGAGCCCCAGCGCCAGGATCAGGAGGGCCACGCCGGCGAGGACGGTGGCACCGCGCCAGTCCACGGCCAGGGTGACCAGGCGGCGGAAGTAGTGGTCGCGCAGGCGGTCGAAGCGGGCCTCCAGCCAGTGTCGCAGCCGGTAGCTGCGGGAAAGGGGGTCATGCAGGAAGGCCTGGCGCAGGTGGGACGGCAGGATGAGGAAACTCTCGATCACCGAGGCGATCAGGACACAGACCATGATGAAGGGGATGTCGAACATGATCTTGCCGATGGGACCCGACACCAGCATCAGGGGGATGAAGGCCGCCACGGTGGTAAGGCTGGAGGCAATCACCGGCCAGAACATCCGGTGCGCCCCCCCCTCGGCGGCCAGCAGGGGCGGCTCGCCCATGCGGTGGTGGGCATAGGCGTCCTCCCCCACCACGATGGCGTCGTCGACGATGACGCCGAGGGCCATGATCAGGGCAAAGAGGCTGATCATGTTGATGGTGCCCCCCATCACCCATAGCACCGCCAGGGTGGCCAGGAAGGCGGTAGGGATGCCCATGGCCACCCAGAAGGTGACGCGGCCGTTGAGGAACAGGAACAGGATGGCGACCACGATCATCAGGCCCAGGAGACCGTTGCTCACCAGGAGGCCGATCCGTTCCTCGATCAGGCTCCAGGTCTCGTCGTAGACCCTGAGCTCGATGGTCTGGGGCAGGGTCGGACGGGTTTCCTCCAGCCAGGCGTGGAAGATCTTCGCCGCCGTCAGGGAGTTGCCTTCCTCGGCCCGCTGGAGCTGGAGCTCGATGGCGGGACGGCCGTCCACCTCCAGGAACTGGCTGCCATCCCGGGCCTGGCGGGTGACCTGGGCGACCTGGCCCAGTTCGATACGGGTTCCGGCCTCGGTCACCAGGGGCAGATTGGCGTAGTCGCGGGGGTCCTTGCGCAGGTTGACGCCGCGCACCTCCCGCTCGATCTCGGCACCCCCCAGCTTGCCGGCCGGGGCATCGCGGTTCACCACGGCCAGCCGGGCAGCCACCTGGTCCAGGCTGAGGTCGAGCCGCTCCAGTTCGCCGGCCGGGATCTCGATCGCGACCTCCTCGTCGGGCAGGCCGACGAGGTCGACCTTGTCGATCCCCCTGGCCAGCAATTCCCGCTCGAAGCGGTGGGCCAGCGGGCGCAACTCGCCGAGGTTGTCGCCCACCAGCAGGAGCCGGGCGATGGACTCGTAGCGGATCACCCGGGCGATCTCCGGCGCCTCGGCATCACTGGGCAGGTTGCGGAACTGGGAAACCGCCTGCTTCACCTCGTCCAGGGCGGTGATCGGGTCGGTACCCTCCTCCAGTTCGATGGTGATGGTGGAGATGCCCTGACTGGAGGTGGAGGTGAGCTTGTCCAGGCCGGCGACCGTCTTCAGCTTCTGCTCCAGGGGGGTGGTGATGCCCTCCTCCACGTCCTCCGCCGCGGCGCCGCGCCACTCCACCCGCACGGTGATGACATCCAGGCTGAAGGTGGGGAAGAACTGGACATTGAGGCGGGATACGGCGAACAGGCCTGCCACGATCAGGATGATCATGAACAGGTTTCCCGCCACCGGGTGGTGGGCGAAGGTGGACAGCAGTCCGGCTCGGGACTTGCTCATGGCTTGGCCGGCTGGCTGACCTGGACCTTGAGGCCGGTGACGGCGTTGGGCAGGTGGGTGACCGCCAGCAGGTCACCCGCCTTCAGGCCCGGGCTTTTCAGCAGCAGGCGGGGCGGCCGGCCCGGCAGTTCCCCCAGCACCTCCACGTCCACCGCCTGGAGACGGCCGTCGACGACGCGATAGACCTGGCGGCCGCCGTAGAGGGCCGTGTAGGGCACGGCGATGGCGCCGGGCACAGGCGCCCTGACCAGCTGCAGGCTGACGAGGCTGCCGACTCGCAGGTTCGGGTTCGCGCCCTTGGCCTGGAAGAAGCCGTCCAGACCCCGGGTATCGGCCGCACCGGCCACCCGGGCCAATCTGAATTCCAGCGTTTCACCGGCGACCTCGGCGGTGGCCAGCAACTGGGCACCCTTGCCGATCTGGGCCAGGATCTCTTCCTGGTGGGGAGCCGGGATCATGGCCCGAACCTCGAGACCATCGCTCGGATAAAGGGAGATCAGGTCCTGGCCGGTATTGACCTGGTCACCTTCCGCCACCTCCAGCTTGGCGACGAAGCCGGCGAAGGGTGCGGTCACCCGGCTGCGGGCCGCGGCCAGTTGGGCCTGGTCCAGGTTGGCATGGGCCTGGCTCAGCCTCGCCTGCAACTGGGCCAGCCGTGCCTTGTGGTCGGCAATGGCGAGCTCGCGGCTGCGCAGGGTCAATTGCTGGCGGGCGAGGTTGGAACGGCTCTGGTCCACTGCCGCCGGGGAATAGAAGTTCTCCCGCTGCAACTGTTCGAACCTGGCCAAATCGGCGGCGGCAAACTCCAGCAGCTTCTGCTCCTGGCGCAGCTGGTCGAGGTCGGCGGCGTGGCGGAGTTCCTCGCTCCGGATGGCCGCCTCCAGTTCCTGGACCTGGCCCCGGGCCTGCTCGACCCGGGGCTGGAAATCCCTGGCGTCCATTTCCAGCAGCAACTGGCCCGGCCGCACGGGCTGTCCCTCGCGCACCAGAACCCGGCCGATGCGACCGATCCCCGGCGCGGCGGCCCGGGTCAGTTCCGGACTCTCCACCGTGCCGGTGAGGGCAAGGACGGGGCCCATGGGCTGGATCTGGACAGTGAGCACCTCCAGGCGCCAGGTGGGCTCCTGGGCCTGCACCGGCGGCGGCTTGGGCTTGCTGGCCTTGAGGGCCATGAAGCCACCGACCCCCAGGGCAAGGAAAATGACAGGGAGGAGGATCTTCTTCTTGTTCATGGTCGGGGAGCGTCGGTCGATCCGGGGATTATCCCGGCCAGGCCCGTGGATGCAAAGGCCGGGCAGGCGGTGGTTTTGTCATTGGTCATGTTTCATTGGAGTCGACTCACGGCCATGGATTCCCTTGAGCCCCGATTCGCACTAACCTAGTCGCAAATCATGAAGGCACAGGCCCCTGGAGGAGAGGATGGCGGAATCGGACCCTGGTGCGGCGAGCCCGGTTGGGTTGATGCCAAACCCGTCTGCCATGCTGGCCTCCATCGGACGCGTCCAGACGGCCTATTTCGTGGAGGCGGATACCGCCAAGGCCTTCGAGGGCCTGCTCAGCGACATCCTCAGCCTGACCATGAGCGCCTATGGCTTCATCGGCGAGGTGCTGCACACCTCCGAGGGCCAGCCCTACCTGAAGACCCACGCCATCACGAACATCGCCTGGGACGCTGCAACCCGCCGCTTCTACGACGAGAACGCCCCCAAGGGCATGGAGTTCTTCAACCTGAAGACCCTGTTCGGCCATGTCCTCAGCAGCGGCGAGCCGGTGGTCGCCAACGATCCCTCCCATGACCCCCGGCGCGGCGGCCTGCCGCCGGGGCATCCGTCCCTGGATGCCTTCCTCGGCATCCCCATCAAGATCGGCCGCGAGTTCGTCGGCATGATCGGCCTCGCCAACCGCCATGGCGGCTACAGCCTGGGCCTGGTGGAGGCCCTGGACCCCCTGGTCAGGACTGCCGGCAACCTGATCCTGGCAAGACGCGTGCAGCATGCGAAGCGCGACAGCGAGGACCTGGTCAAACGGCTTTCCCTGGTCGCCAGCAAGACCACCAATGCCGTCATCATCACCGACGCCGAAGGGCGCGCCGTTTGGGTCAACGCAGGCTTCGAGCGCATCACCGGCTACAGCCTGGCAGAGATCCTGGGCTGCAGCCCCGGCAGCCTGCTGCAGGGCCCGGACACCGACCCGGAATCGGTGGCCGTGATCCGCCAGGCCGTGGCCGAGCAGCGCTCCTGCGA